>DASVMH010000270.1:0-1522 GCA_036384455.1 Marmoricola sp.
CCCGAGCAGCACCTGGCCGCCATTGCCCGCGCGATCGACCACATCCGGGCCGGCGACATCTTCCAGGCCAACATCTGTGCCCGTCTCGAAGCGGGTTTCGAGGGCGACCCCCTCGACGTGTTCTGCTCAGGCGTACGGCACCTCTCCCCCGCGTACGCCGCGTTCATGGACACGGGAGAGCGCGCGGTCGTCAGCCTCTCACCCGAGCTGTTCCTGCGCCGCAGCCGGCGAACGGTGCTGACCTCGCCGATCAAGGGGACGGCTGCGCTGAACACGGACCCGCGAGAATTCGCGGCGTCGGCGAAGGACCGCGCCGAGAACGTGATGATCGTCGACCTGATGCGCAACGACCTCGGCCGCGTCTGTGAGCCCGGCAGCATCGGTGTCCCCGTCCTGGCCCGCCCGGACGACCGGGTCGGGGTGCGCCATCTCGTCTCGGACGTGACCGGCACCCTGCGCGACCAGCTGACTGACGCCGACCTGCTGCGCGCCTGTTTTCCGCCCGGCTCGGTGACCGGTGCGCCGAAGGTGCGCGCCATGGAGATCATCAACGAGTTGGAGGCGACCGGTCGCGAGGTCTACACCGGAGCGATCGGGTACGCCAGCCCGGTCGGTGGCCTGGAGTCCAATGTCGCGATCCGCACCTTCGAATTCGCCGGCGACCGATGTTGGCTGGGTGTCGGGGGTGGGGTCGTCGCCGACTCGAACCCACGCGCCGAACTGGCGGAGTGCTTCACGAAGGCGGTGCCCCTCCTTACGGCGATCGACGCGCGTCTCTCCGACACCCTCCGAGACCGGATTGCGCGACCGGACACCCCGTCGGGCACCGGGGAGCACCGACTCGCACTGACCGTGGACGGAGCCCGCCCCGATCCGGCCCAGGGTGTCTTCACCACGATGCTCGTCCATGACGGCTCGCCCGTGCGCGGCGAGGCACACCTGAAGCGCCTGCGCGGATCCGCCGCCGCTCTGGGCTTCGACACGTCGATCCAGCACCTGGCCGGCGCCGTGCGAGGTCGACCCGCGTTGCCGGGAACGCAGCGCGTCCGGATCGAGGTCACCGCCGACGGTGTGGACGTACGCACCACGGACGCCCCTGCCGAACCGGGGCCGTCGTGGCGACTGATCCCAGTCGGCGTGCCGGGCGGCCTGGGCGGGCACAAGTGGGCCGACCGGCGGATCCCCGACGAGCTGACCGCCCGCCTCGCCGACGAACCGCTCATCGTGGACACGGACGGCGCCGTGCTCGAGACCGCGCGGTCGAACCTGTTCGTCGTCGCCGACGACGGCATCCACACCCCACCCCTCGACGGGCGCATCCTGCCCGGCGTCACTCGCGCAGCGGTCCTCGAGCACGTCCGCGGGCGCGGCATTCCCACCTACGAGCGTGTACTCCGCATCGACGACCTTGCCGAGGCGGAGGAGGTCTTCGTCACCAATGCGATCCGTGGTGTCGTTCCCGTGACGGCTTGCGTAGGCGTCGGCGGCTGGCCCGTCGGGGCAACCACCGAGTGGCTCCGCG
>DASVMH010000271.1:0-7230 GCA_036384455.1 Marmoricola sp.
CGGTGCTCCACAACTGCCCCGCCGGCGCCATCGCACCGGTGTCCTGATGCGGCTCCTTCCGCAGCGTGCTGCGCAGGTGGTCGACGCTGAGGCCCTGCGCGTACGGCGCCTGCGGCAGGTACGTCGTCCGCGTCATCCCGAGCGGTTCCAGCAGCTGCGCGTGAAGCACCTCGAACCACGCAGCCCCGCGGACCCGCGCCACCACCTCACCCAGGAGCGCGAAGCCGAGGTTGCTGTAGTGGTACGCCGTGTCCGCGGCGAACACCACACCGGAGCCGTCGTTGCGCTCGTTGAGCGTGGCGAGGTCGACCCCCGGCGAGCGCTCCCACCAGGGACCGGCCGGCTCGCTCTGCATCCCCGAGGTGTGCGAGAGCAGGTGCCGCAGCGTCGCTTCGCGATACCCCGACTCGGGCACGAACCGGCCGAGCTGGTCCGAGAGTGCGAGCAGTCCCTCGTCGCGCGCCTGCATCACCAGCACCGCGGTCATCGTCTTGGTGATCGACCCGATCCGGAACTGCGCGTCCGACGACGCACCCGCTCCGGCGGTGCCCGTCCAGGACACCTCGCCGTCGTCGAGGACGGCAGCCACCACGGTCGGCAGCCGCCGGGAGGCCTGATACTCCCCGAGCACCGCCCGGAAGCGCGCGACGTCGCTCAATCGAGGAACTCCGCGATCGCCTGACCCATCTCCGGCCGCGCCACCGCGCCCATGTGGTTGCCCGGGATGGTGGCGTACGTGCCGTCGACCAGGGTGGCGGCGAGCTCGCGGCCGGAGCCGTGGTCGTCGTCGCGGTCCCCGAGCAGGACGAGTGTCGGCATCGCGATCGCGCGGATCTGCTCGATCGGCGTGGGCACGTTGGCCGAGATCGCCAGCAGCAGCGCCTCGGGGTCGCCGCCGACGGTGCGGACGAAGGCCTGTGCCATGAACTCGGGCTCACCGTGCTTGAAGGTGCCGTAGTTCTCCAGCATCCGCCGGTAGAACCGGACGCCGGCGGACAGGTCGAGCATGCGGGACAACCCCATCCCGGACAGCACCGCACGGTCGGGGCGGGCACCGCGGACCAGCATCCGCATGCTCGTCCGGGAGCCGAGCGAGTAGCCGCCCAGGTCGTACCCGCCGGCCGCCGGGTCGACGCCGAGATGGTCGAGCAGCGCGAAGCCGTCGTCGGTGAGGATGTCGGGCGGGTACGCCGCGGGGTCGTGCGGCTTCGCCGAGTCCCCGTGCGCGCGCAGGTCCGGCATCACCACGCGATAGCCGGCTGACGCGAGCAGCTTGGCGTGGCCGTACTTGATCCAGTTGACGTAGCCGGTCGACACGAAGCCGTGGATCAACACCAGCAGCCGACCGCTGCCGAGCTCGCGATAGGCGAGCTCGGTGCCGTCGGCCCCGGCGAAGTGGTGGACCGGGAGGTCGGGTTCGGCGGTCGCCATCAGTCGCTCTCGGCGAACGCCTCGGGCGGCGGGCACGAGCAGACCAGGTTGCGATCGCCGTACGCCTGGTCGATGCGGCGCACCGGCGGCCAGTACTTGTCCGGGTCGAAGCCCATCGGGAAGACCGCAGCGGCTGCGTCGTAGCCCAGGGACGGGTCGATCAGCACCTCGGCGGTGTGCGGGGCCCCGCTCAGCGGCGAGGAGTCGACGCTCCACTCCCCCGAGCCGACCTTGTCGGCCTCGGCGCGGATCGCGATCATCGCGTCGCAGAAGCGGTCCAGCTCACCGAGGTCCTCGGACTCCGTCGGCTCGACCATCAGCGTGCCCGCGACCGGGAAGCTCATCGTCGGCGCGTGGAAGCCGTAGTCGATGAGCCGCTTGGCGACGTCGTCGACCGAGACACCGGTCTCCTTGGTCAGCGGACGCAGGTCGAGGATGCACTCGTGCGCGACCAGGTCGTTGTGCCCGCGGTAGAGCACCGGGTAGTGCTCCTGCAGCCGCGCCGCGACGTAGTTCGCGGCCAGGACGGCGACGCTGGTGGCGCGGGTCAGTCCCTCGGCGCCCATCAGCCGCACGTACGCCCACGAGATCGGCAGGATGCCGGCCGACCCGTACGGCGCCGCACTCACCGGCCCGATGCCTGACCGTCGCTGGTCGAGCGGGTGCAACGGGTGGCTGGGCAGGAACGGCGCGAGATGCGACCGCACCGCCACCGGACCGACGCCGGGACCGCCGCCGCCGTGCGGGATACAGAAGGTCTTGTGCAGGTTGAGGTGCGAGACGTCGCCACCGAACTCCCCCGGCTTGGCGTGCCCGAGCAGGGCGTTGAGGTTGGCGCCGTCGACGTAGACCTGACCACCGGCGGCATGCACGATCTCGCACAGCTCGCCGATGGTGTCCTCGTACGCCCCGTGGGTCGACGGGTAGGTGACCATGATCGCGGCCAGCTCGGCGGCGTGCTGCTCGCACTTGGCGCGCAGGTCGTCGAGGTCGACCGCGCCGGTGTCGGTCGAGGCGACGACCACGACCTTCATGCCGGCCATCACCGCGGACGCGGCGTTGGTGCCGTGCGCCGACGACGGGATCAGGCAGACCGTGCGGGCGTCGTCGCCACGGGAGCGGTGGTAGCCGCGGATCGCGAGCAGACCGGCGAGCTCGCCCTGCGAGCCGGCGTTGGGCTGGATCGAGACGCTGTCGTAGCCGGTGACGACCGCGAGCCACTCCTCGAGCGTGCTCACCAACTCGTGGTAGCCGTCGGCGTCCTCCGCGGGCGCGAACGGGTGCAGGTCGGCGAAGCCGGGCAGGCTGATCGGCTCCATCTCGGTGGTGGCGTTGAGCTTCATCGTGCACGAGCCCAGCGGGATCATGCCGCGGTCGAGCGCGTAGTCGCGCGCCGAGAGCCGGCGCAGGTAGCGCAGCATCTGGGTCTCGGAGTGGTGGGTGTTGAACACCTCGTGGGTCAGGTACCCGGTGGTGCGGGTGAGCGCGTTCCCCACGCTCGTGGTCACCGGGGCCGGATGGTCACCGCTCCCTTCCGCACCGAAGGCGCGCAGGACCGTGGCGACGGTCTCGCCGGTGGCGGTCTCGCCGAAGGAGATCCCGACGGTGTCGGCGTCGACCAGGCGCAGGTGCAGCCCGTGCTCATGCGCGGCCGCGACCACCTCGGCGGCGCGACCGGGCGCAGCCACCGTGAAGGTGTCGAAGAACGACTCGGTCAGCACCTCGTGACCGGCGTTGCGCAGCGAGGCGGCCGCGCGCGCAGCCAGCTCATGGATGCCCGAGGCGATCGCCTTCAGACCGTCGGGCCCGTGATAGACGGCGTACATCGACGCGGCCACCGCGAGCAGCACCTGCGCGGTGCAGATGTTGGAGGTGGCCTTGTCGCGGCGGATGTGCTGTTCGCGGGTCTGCAGCGAGAGCCGGTACGCCGGGCGCCCCGCCGCGTCCTTCGAGACACCCACGAGCCGGCCGGGCAGGTGCCGCTCGAGCCCGTCGCGCACCGCCATGAAACCCGCGTGCGGGCCGCCGTAGAACAGCGGCACCCCGAAACGCTGCGAGGACCCGACCGCGACATCGGCGCCGAGGGTGCCCGGCGACTCGATGAGGGTCAGCGCGAGCAGGTCGGCGGCCACGACGGCCAGGGCACCGCGCTCGTGGGCGGCGTCGATGACCGGTCGTGGGTCGACGATCCGGCCGGAGGCGCCGGGGTACTGCACCAGCACGCCGCACAACTCCCCGTCGGGCAGGCCGTCGGTCAGGTCGGCGACGACGACCTCGATGCCCATCGCCTCCGCCCGGGTGTGGATCACCCCGATCGTCTGCGGCAGCGCGTCGGCGTCCACAACGAAGACACTGGAGGGACCGGCCGACCTGTTGGCGCGACGGACCAGCGTCATCGCCTCGGCCGCCGCGGTGCCCTCGTCGAGCAGTGATGCGTTCGCCGTGGGCAGCCCGGTGAGGTCGCCGACCATCGTCTGGAAGTTGAGCAGCGCCTCGAGCCGGCCCTGGCTGATCTCGGGCTGGTAGGGCGTATAGGCGGTGTACCAGGCCGGGTCCTCGAGGACGTTGCGCCGGATCACCGGCGGGGTGATCGTCGCGGAGTAGCCCAGCCCGATCATCGCCTCGAGCGGGTGGTTGCGTGCGGCCAGCGCGCGCAGCTCGGCGGCGGTCTCCTGCTCGCTCGCGGCGGCAGGAAGTCCAACGCTGAGTCCCGAGGCGATGCCTGCGGGCACGGCGGCGGACATCAACGCGTCGAGCGTGTCGAACCCGACCGCCTTGAGCATGCGTTGGACGTCGTCGTCGCGGGGCCCGATGTGCCGGTCGGCGAAGCTGGACTGTGCGGTGCTCATGAGGCTCCCAATCTGTGGCTGGTCGCCTCCCCCTCAGTCGGCTCACGCCTTCAGAGTCGCCTACCCGTGCGGTCCTGGCGCCTGAGAGCTTGTCGGGGAGGAGTTGCCCCTTCGGCGCTCCGTACGACGCTCTCGCGAGGGCCGCCGGAGACTCTCCCGCACGGGAGTGTCAGCACCCGAAAAGCTACCAGCCCCGGACGACCGATGGGGTCGTCCGGGGCCGGCGTGGACAGTGGTGGGAGTTATCCCGTCATGCGCGCCCGGCGGCGGGCGGCGAGCTCGTCCTGCGACTCGTCCCCACTCTCCCCCAGGGACTCGGCGGCACGCTCGGAGGGAAGTTCGGAGAGGCTGCCCTCGATCTCACGCCAGACCCCGCCGATGGCGATGCCGAAGACGCCCTGGCCGCCCTGGAGCAGGTCGATGACCTCGTCGTTGCTGGTGCACTCGTAGACACTGGCGCCGTCGGACATCAACGTCACCCGGGTGAGGTCGTCGGTGCCGCGGGCACGCAGGTGCGCCACGGCGGTGCGGATCTGCTGCAGCGAGATGCCGGCGTCGAGGAGCCGCTTGATCACCTTGAGCAGCAAGATGTCGCGGAAGCCGTAGAGCCGCTGGGTGCCCGAACCGGTGGCACCGCGCACGGTCGGCTCGACCAGACCGGTGCGGGCCCAGTAGTCGAGCTGGCGGTAGGTGATCCCGGCGGCGTTGCACGCGGTCGGACCGCGATAGCCGAGGTCGTCGGGCAGAGGCGAGACGTCGTCGTCGAAGAGCAGGCCCTGCTCGTCGGCGGCACGGCTGGCCTCGGCCTCCTGCTCGATCTGCTGGGCGCTCGGCCCGGCGGCGCGCACGCCGTCACCACTGTTGTCCACTGCGACCTCCGAAGTCGTCACTCCGTTCAGCGTAACCCCGGGGGAAGTTCCTGGATAGGACAGAGTTACAACGAAGACATTCGGAACGGTAAACCTCAACTTGAGGGTCGGTCAAAGACGCCGCCCGGCGTGTCGCACTACCTTCCAGTGAAGGTTGAAGGTTGGGATCACGACTCGGGAGGCGTCTCGAAGTCCTCCGGCGACACGTGGTCGAGGAACTCGCGGAACTGCTCCACGGTCTCCTCCTGCTCGTCGGGCACCGCGATGCCGGCGTCGGCGAGCACCTCCTCGGCGCACACGATCCGGGCACCGGTCCGCAGCGCGAGCGCGATCGAGTCGGACGGCCGGGCCGAGACCGACACCCCCGAGGACAACACGAGCTCGGCGTAGAACACGCCTTCACGCATCTGGGTGATCTGCACCTCCGTCACGGAGTTGCCGGTCGCCTCGAGGACGTCCTTGAACAGGTCGTGGGTCAGCGGCCGCGGCGGCACCACACCCTGCTGGGCGAAGGCGATCGCGGTCGCCTCGACGGCGCCGATCCAGATCGGCAGATAGCGCTCGCCCTCGGCCTCGCGGAGCAGCACGATCGGGCTGTTGGAGGGCATCTCCACCCGGACCCCGATGACTTCGACCTCGCGCACGCCGCCAGCCTACTCGCGCACGGATGGGTCAGCGCAGGGTCCGCAGTCCGGCGCGGACGAGGGTGGCGTGCAGGCGTACGGACAGCGACGCGATCTCCGCGGTCGCCTGGTCCGCGCGTCCCTCGGCGCCCTCCTCACGGCTGCGCCGGATCGGCGAGACCACCTGCTCGACCAGCCCGATCTCACGGTCGGCGGCGGTCTTGAAGGCACGCAGGTGCCGCGGCTCCAGGCCGAAGTCGGCGAGGTCGCCGGCGAGTTTGGCGACCTGCAGCGCGTCGGAGTCGTAGTGGCGCGCGCCGGGCCGCATCTTCACCAGGCCGTACGTCTCCAACTGGTCGAGGAGTTCCTCGTCGATCTCGGCGGTCTTGAGCAGTTCCTTGCGGGAGATCCGGAGGTTCTCCGGGGTGGCACCGAGCCCGTCCGCGGAGCCCAACACGGCCTGCGGCACCGTCGGCCCGCCATAGACCTGCGGTGGCTCCAGGCCGCGATCCATCGCGTCGAGGTGCTCGGCGATGACCTTCAGCGGCAGGTGGAACTGGCGCTGCATCGTGATGATGTAGCGCAACCGGTCCATGTCCTCGGTGGAGTACTTCCGGTAGCCGGCCGGGGTCCGCTCGGGCTTGAGCAGGCCCTCGGACTCCAGGAACCGCAGCCGGGACTCGCGGATGTCCTCGTCGGGGAATTCGGCCTTGAGGTCGGCGATCGCCTGTCCGATGGTGCGGCGCGCGGCCGCAGCGGAGGGCCTCACTGGTTCCCGTCGGCTTCGTGGACGAAGTAGTTGAGTCGGAATTTGCCGATGCGCACCTCGTCGCCGTTGCTCAACGAGGCGTCGTCGACGCGGTCGCGATTGAGATAGGTGCCGTTGAGACTGCCGACGTCGTGGACGGTGAAGCCGTCGCCGTCGCGCCGGAACTCCACGTGCCGGCGCGAGACGGTGATGTCGTCGAGGAAGATGTCGGAGTCGGGATGGCGACCGGCGGTGACCACGTCGGTGTCGAGGAGGTAGCGACTGCCCGCGCCGGGTCCGCGCAGCACCACCAACAGGGCACTGCCGTCGGGCAGAGCCGCCACCGCTTCGGCGTCGTCGTCGTTGAGGGCGACCCGCTCCTCGGGCTCGGGACGGGCCGGTCCGCCCAAGGAGATCGTCGCGGTGGTCTCGGCCGGAGCGGTGCTCGCCGCATCGGCGCTCGACCCCTCGATCGGATTGCCGCACTGGGAGCAGAACCGCGCGTCGTCAGGCTGCTGGCTCCCGCATCGCGTGCATTGCGGCATGTGGTCACCCTCCCGGGATGTTCGAGCGGTCTCGTCGTCCTCCGCCGCGCTCTGCCGACACTCGGCCGATTCACGGGGAACCCTCAAGCGTCAGTGGAGGTTGACGGTTGTCGCCAACCTATCAGCAGCCGCAACCGCCGTCGCCCCCGTCGTGACGTCCCGTCG
>DASVMH010000272.1:0-4686 GCA_036384455.1 Marmoricola sp.
GTTGTGGCAGAAGGTGGCCTCGCACATCCACGAGTACGCGGGCTACCCCCGACTCGTGGGGGAGACCGGGGGGAAGAACGCTGTTGTCGCGCATTCGTCGGCCGATCAACAGGCACTGCTCACCGGATTGACGCGCGGAGCCTTCGAGTTCCAGGGACAGAAGTGCTCGGCCGCCTCTCGCGCCTACATTCCCCGCAGCATCTGGCGCACGCTGCGGGACCAGCTCGCCGAGCAGGTCGACTCGCTGGTCGTCGGGGACCCGGCGGAGCACGCCACCTTCCTCGGTGCCGTGATCGACGAGACCGCCCACGACCGGCTCGCCGGCGCGATCACGCGGGCGAAGGAGTCCGGCACGCACACGGTCGTCGCCGGCGGCACGACCGACAAGGAGGTCGGGTACTTCGTGCGGCCGACGGTCCTGGAGACCACCGACCCCTCGGCATTCACCCTCAGCACCGAGTTCTTCGGACCGCTTCTGACCGTGTTCGTCTACGACGATGCGGACTGGGCCGAGGTCCTGCGACTCGCCGATCGCACCAGCCAGTACGGGCTCACCGCCTCGGTGTACGCCACGGACCGGAGAGCGATCAGCCAAGCCGTCGACGTCCTGCGGGACGCTTCGGGCTACCTCGCGATCAACGACAAGCCGGCAGGGATGTCCATCGGCAAGCAACAGTTCGCGGGTGCACGCGCGTCGGGCACCAACGACAAGATCGGATCGCCGCTCGCCCTCCAACGGTGGGTCAGTGGGCGGTTCATCAAGGAGAACCTCAACCCAGACACCGACTACCGCTACCCGTACCTCGGCGACTGAGCCGGCCGAAGACGACGACCGGAGTCAACCGTCATGACAGCCATCCAATCCATGGATCCGCTCCTCGCGCCACTGCGACTCAAGCATCTGACGCTGAAGAATCGCGTGGTCAGTACGTCGCACGAGCCGGCGTACGCCGAGGGCGGGCTCCCCAAGGAGCGCTACTTGCGCTACCACGTGGAGAAGGCCAAGGGCGGCCTCGCGCTGACGATGATGGGAGGCGTCGCGTCGGTCTCGCCGGAGTCGCCCGCGTTCGTCCACAACATCGAGCTGTTCCGCGACGAGGTCGTGCCGTACCTGACCGCCATCGCGGACGCTGTCCACGAGCACGACGCACTCGTGATGTGCCAGGTCTCGCACGCGGGTCGCCGTACGAGCAACTACGAAGGTGACTGGCTTCCGATCGTCTCCGCCTCCGGTGAGCGCGAGCTCCAGCACCGGGCCTTCCCCAAGGTGGCCGAGGACTGGGACATCGAGCGCATCGTCTCGGCGTTCGCCGTCGCTGCTGAGCGGTGCCGGGCGAGCGGGCTCGACGGCATCGAACTGATGGCCAACGGACACCTCCTCGACCAGTTCTGGTCGCCGGAGACCAATCGTCGCGACGACGACTGGGGAGGCGACTTCGAGCGACGGATGCGCCTTCCGGTGGCCGTGGTGCGTGCGATCCGGGAACAGGTCGGCCCCGAATTCGTCGTCGGCCTGCGCATGGCGGTCGACGAGGGCAGACCAGGGGGGCTCACCGAGGCCGACGGCATCGAGATCGCGCGTCGTCTCTCCGCCGAGGGGATCGACTTCCTCAGTGTCATCCGCGGGAGCCTGGACACGGACAAGCACCTCTCCAGGGTGATCGCGCCCATGGGTACGCCGGCAGCCGCCGACCTGGCTTTCGCGGGCCGGGTCAAAGCCGCTCTCGACATCCCTGTGATGCATGCGGGTCGCATTGCCGACGTCGCGACGGCTCGGTTCGCGATCCGTGAGGGCCTGCTCGACATGGTCGGGATGACGCGTGCCCACATCGCCGATCCCCACCTGATGACCCGGGTGATGGAGGGCACCGAGGACCGGATCCGCCCGTGTGTCGGTGCTGGCTACTGCATCGACCGCGTCTACGACCCGAGCGATGCCTTGTGCATCCACAACCCGGCGACCGGCCGCGAGACGCTCCTGCCCCACGACGTCTCCCGTGCAGAGGTGCGCCGTAGGGCCGTTGTCGTGGGGGCCGGCCCAGCGGGACTCGAGGCCGCGCGGGTGCTTGCCGAGCGGGGGCACGACGTCACCCTGTTCGAGGCCGGGAGCCAGCCAGGTGGGCAGGTTCGCCTGGCAGCCTTCGCGCCGCGAAGGCAGGACCTCATCGGGATCATCGATTGGCGCGTCCAGGAGTGTGAGCGGCTGGGCGTCACGATCAAGTGCGACACGTACGTCGAGCCCGCCGACGTCATCGCGGAGCAAGCCGACGTCGTCATCGTCGCCACGGGAGGCATCCCGAACACAGCGGTCGTGGACGGCTCCGAGCGTCTGATCACGGACACGTGGCAGATCCTGAGCCGCGAGGTGAAGCCGGCGGCCTCGGTGATCGTCTTCGACGACAACGGTGATCACCAGGGGCCCAGCGTCGCCGAGATGCTCGCCGAGACCGGCGCGCAGGTCGAATACGTCACCCCGGAGCGGTCCATCGCTCCGCTGGTGGGCGGCACGAACTATCCGTACTACCTCGAGGCATTCGCCCGGCGCGGCGTGCGGGTGACGCTCAATGCTCGGGTCACCTCAGTCGCCCGCGGGGAGGGCGGGCGCCTGGAGGTCGCGTTGGTCGACGAGTACGCCGGCATCTCGGACACCCGTACCGTCGACCAACTCGTCGTCGAGCACGGAACCACGCCGATCGATGACCTCTACCTGTCCCTGAAGCCCTCGTCGAGCAACGGCGGAGCGGTGGACCAGACCGATCTGCTCCGGCTCCGGCCGCAAACGGTGGTCCGGAACCCCGGCGGTGGCTTTCAACTCTTCCGGATCGGCGACGCCGTCGCCAGTCGCAACATCCACGCCGCGATCCTCGACGCCTACCGGCTCTGCCTTGCGGTGTGAGCGTCCACCTGCCCAACTGACGAATCGAGATGAGTGACCCGAGATGACCGAGGACATGTACGACGCCGTCGTGGTGGGCGGCGGACTCGCCGGCCTGTCGGCTGCGCACCGCCTCGTCGGCCACAAGGTGCTGCTTCTCGAGAAGGCGGATCGCTTCGGTGGCCGGATCCGTTCGGAGAGGCGTGGGCGGTATTGGCTCAACTGGGGAGGCCACGTCTACAACGGCCCAGGATCCGCCACCGGTGACCTCCTCGCCTCGGTGGGGGTGCCCTCCACCCCGGTTCCGGGCAATCTCGCCGGTCTCGCGATGAACGGCAAGCTGCTCACGACCGGACGTGTCGAGACCTATCCGTTCCGGGTGCCGATGGCGTGGTCGGACCGGTTGGCATTGTTGCGTGCCGGCGCGAAGGTGCGCTTGGCCGGCCGCAAGTACGCGGCGGTGGCCGCACCGCGCGAGGGCGAGGACTACTGGCGCCGGCAACAACGTATCTACGACTTCCGGGGCGATCAGACGTTCGGCGAGTACGTCGGGAGCCTTCCTGACGATGCAGATGCGCTGTTCCGTCCGACGGTGAGTCGATCCGCCGGTGATCCCGAACAGGTCTCGGCGGGCGCAGGCATTGGCTACTTCCAGCTTGTCTGGGACAAGGACGGCGGGCTCTCCCGCAACATCATCGGCGGGCCCTCGACGTTCACCGAGGCGATCGCCGCCGGCCTCGGTCCCGATGCGCTGCTCGGTGCCGAGGTCGATGAGGTCGTCCACGCCCGCGACCACGTCGTCGTGCGTTACCGGCACGGAGGTGCCGACCATGAGATCAAGGCCAGGTTCGCGGTGATCGCGACGATCGCCCCGGTGGCCCACCGGATCGCCCCCGACCTGAACCAGGACGTTCGTGAGGCCCTCGCCCAGGTGCAGTACGGCCCGTACGTGTCGGCGGCGTTCCTCACGAATGAGACGGACCCACAGGTGTGGGACGACACGTACGCCATCGCCACCCCGAAACGCGCCTTCAACGTGTTCTTCCACATGTCCAACATCGTTCGCGCCGCCGAGGCGACCAGGGGCCAAGGAAGCAGCATCATGGTGTTCTCGCCCGCCAAGTACGGGCGCGCCCTGCTGGACCTCAGCTCCGATGACGTGCTGGCGGCTTACTACCGCGACCTGGATGAGATCTTCCCGGGATTCCCAGAGATGGTCACCGAAGCCGAGGTGCAGAAGTGGCCCAACGGGCTCGCGTACTGCTTCCCGGGGCGCGGGCGCCTCCAGGCGACGCTCACGAAACAAGCGAGCCGGATCCTCCTCGCGGGCGACTACCTCGGCACTTGGTACACGGAGACCGCAGTGCAGGCCGGCTTCACCGCCGCGCACCGCATCCTCGACGAGCTGGCGACGTCGCCCGGCGGCATCGACCACGAGCCGATCGGCAGCGGTCGCCATGACTGACCTGAGTGGGAAGGTGGCCCTGATCACCGGCGCCGGACGCGGTCAGGGCGAGGCCGAGGCGCGACTGTTCGCAGAGCTCGGGGCGCGGGTGGTGGTTGCGGACGTCCTCGACGACGAGGTGGCAGCCGTTGCCTCCGAGCTGGGGTCCGACCGAGCGCTGGCCGTGCACCTCGACGTGCGCGAGCCCGGACAGTGGCTCGCAGCGCTCTCGATGGCGCAAGAGACGTTCGGCTTTGTCGACGTCCTGGTCAACAACGCCGGGATCTACTTCCAGGCATCGGTCGCGGACACGCCGCTGGAGCGCTACCGCAGGCTCATCGACGTCAACCAGATTGGCGTGTTCCTC
>DASVMH010000273.1:0-8515 GCA_036384455.1 Marmoricola sp.
CACCGACACCGGGTGCACCGTCCGGTCGCTGCCGTTGTAGTGGAAGTGGAGCAGGCAGCGTTGCCGCACAGCGCGCAGGACGATCTCGAGTGACGCATCGTCGGATTCGTGGGAGAGCACGGATGCGACCGAGTCCGGAACATCGGTCGGCGGGAGGCCGAGCCGGTCCGCGAGACCACTGCGATCCGTGAGCAGCACCGCGCGGCGCAGAGCGGCCTGTTGAGCATCGGTCAACTGGACGCGTAGCCGGGAGTCGACGCTCGTCATCCGGTAGCGGGCGTCCTCGCCCTCCGGCGCGATGTTGTCGATCTTCCAGCCGGCGTTGCGCAGGTAGCGCAGCTCGCGGAGGAGTTGGTCGTGGGCACCGGCGCCCTCGAACCCGGCGGCCACGACGAGTCGGTCCGCGCTGACACCGTCCTTGCCCGAGTTGTGGAGCAGGGCGGCCAAGCGCACCAACCGCTCCATGGGCTCTCGCTGGTCACGTCCCGGGCCGTTGGTCACGCGGCCCAGTGTCTCGATTTCCGGCTGCTCCCGCTGGCTTTTCGATCGGCGGGTTGTCGGCGCGCGCGGATAGGCTCGCGGTTGTCGCCGCCGAGCACGAGGTCAGGAGGAGCGCGTGGACATCCCCGCCGCGATCCTCGACCGCGAGTTCGGGCGGGAGACGGTGCTGCGGGCGCGGGCGTACGCCGCCGCAGGCAATGTGATCGAGCACGAGGTCAGCCACGACGGGCCGAGCATCGACATCCGCGGCTCGGTCGTCGGCACCCGTTCGGTGCCCTATCGCACCCGCGTGCGCATCGAGCCGATGCGCAGCGGCGTGGAGATCTGGGCGACCTGCACGTGCCCGGTCCAGATCAACTGCAAGCACGCGGCCTGCCTGCTGCTCACCGTGCAGGCCGAGGTGGCGCGCGCCCCCGAGGCGTGGAGCAGGGAGCTCGGGGGTGTGCTCGACGCCCTCGACCGGCACGCACAACCACCCGCGCGACGCGCCCGGCTCGGATTGCGTTTCGAGGTCAGCGCCGCGTCCTACCGCTGGAACGACCAGATCCTGCGCACCGTCGGCGTACGGCCCGTGCAGGTCGGCAAGCTCGGCCGGTGGATCACCACCGGGTGCAACTGGAACGACATCGCCGGCCTCGCGTGGACCAACACCCACGAGCCGGAGCAGGTCGCCGCGCTGTCGCGGCTCCAGGTCGCGATGGGGCAGGCCTACGGTGGCACCCCGTCGTTGAGCAGCGCGGGGCCGATGGTGTGGCCGGCGTTGACCCAACTCGTCGAGTCGGGGGTCGAGTTGGTCGCGGGCAAGGGTGTCCGCGAGGTGGCGCTGCGCGCGGATCCGGTCGCGCTCACCGCTGACCTGGCCGCGGGTGGCGACGGAGGTGATCTCGATGTCTCGTTCCGCGTCACCGACGGCGAGGAGAGTTGGCTGCTCGACGATGTCGAGCTTATCGGCGCCAAACCGCACGGCGTCCTGGTCGTCGAGCCGGTCGATCCGACCGAGGCCCCGCCGGGCGCGGCACTCGCGCATCGTCTGGTCCTGGCGCCGCTGCGCGCGCGTCTCCCCGAGCAGATGCGCACCTATCTCGCGCGTCACCCGGAGGTGCACATCCCCGCGGAGAGCAGGGAGAGCTTCGAGGACGGGTTCCTGCCGAGGCTGCGGCGGCATGTGCCGACGACCTCGCTCGACGGCTCGGTCGAGATCGCCGATGCGGCGCTGCCGCGCCTGACGATCGAGGTCGACTGGACCACCCCGGGGAAGGTCCTCGTCCGCGGCCTCTGGGCCTATGCCCGGGGCAGTCGATCGCTGCGATTCGGCATCGACTCCGCGGCCGGCATGGTCACTGCCCGGATGCCCGAGACGGAGGCCGCGATCCTGGCCGAGATCGCCTTCGACGAGCCCGCGAGCACACTGCTGTGCGACACGAGCGGGCGCCTGCGCGCACAGACGACCCTCGTGGGCAGCGATCTCCTGAGCTTCGTCGCCGACGCGCTGCCCATCATGCGCGCCGCCGAGGCGTACGACCTCGTCGACCTGGGGACGCCCGTCGACTACCGGCTGGCGACCGGAGCGCCCGAGATCAGCTTCGAGATCGACGGGGCAGCCGAGGACGAGGCGGCCCCCGAACACACCGACTGGCTCGATCTCGAGGTGCTGGTGCGCATCGACGGGCACCAGATCCCCGTCGGGATGATCCTCGAGGCGCTCACCCTCGGACACGCGATGATCGCGTTGCCGGGCGGGCTGCACGTCCGCACCGACCACCCTGCGCTCGCCCGGCTCGCCGAGCTCGTCGCCGCGGCGGGCGAGATCATGGAGCAGCCGGGCGATCGGGTCAGGGTCGCACGCGGCGACGTCGGCATGTGGGGCGACGTCGACGAGTTGGGGGTGCTGCCCGCGGACGCCGAGCGCTGGGTGCGATCGGCGCGCGCCCTCAAGGATGTCGAAGCGCTCCCGGAGATCGACGAGTCGCAGCTGGTCAGTCCGCTGCGGCACTATCAGCAGCAGGGCGCGAGCTGGCTGGCGTACCTCTGGCAGGTGGGTCTCGGTGGGATCCTCGCCGACGACATGGGGTTGGGGAAGACGCTGCAGACGCTCGCGGCGATCTCCCACGCGCGGGCGGCCGGCGCCGGCCCCTTCCTCGTGGTCGCGCCGACCAGCGTGGTGTCCAACTGGGCGCTCGAGGCCGCCCGGCACGCGCCCGGGCTCAGCGTCGGCACGATCACCTCGACGAAGCGTCGGCGCGACAATTCGGTCGCGGATCTCGCCGGCGCGTGCGACGTCGTCGTCACGTCCTACACACTGCTGCGCCTCGAGGCGGAGGAGTACGCCGAGCAGGGCTGGGGAGGCCTCGTCCTCGATGAAGCGCAACAGATCAAGAACCACCGCTCCCGTGCCTACCGCGCGGTCCGGGACCTCGACGCGCCCTTCCGCGTCGCGCTGACCGGCACCCCGTTCGAGAACCGCCTGATGGAGTTGTGGTCCCTGCTCTCCGTGGTCGCGCCCGGTCTCTACCCGTCGCCGCAGAAGTTCCGCGAGAACGTCGTCCGCCCGATCGAACGCGGCGATCAGCAGTGTCTCGAGCGCTTCCGCCGTCGCATCCGACCGTTCCTGCTGCGCCGCACCAAAGAGCTGGTCGCACCGGAGTTGCCGCCCAAGCAGGAGCAGGTCCTCGAGGTCACCCTCGGCAAGCAGCACCGGGCCGTCTACGACACCCACCTGCAGCGAGAGCGCCAGGAGGTGCTGGGACTCGTCGACGACTTCGAGCGCAACCGGGTGGCGATCTTCCGCTCCCTGACCCGATTGCGGCAGCTCAGCCTCGACGCGGCGCTCATCGACCCTGACGACGCCGCGTACGACGCGATGGGATCGGCCAAGATCGACGTGCTGGTCGAGCATCTGGTCGAGCTGGCCGGTGAGGGCCATCGGGCGTTGGTCTTCAGCCAGTTCACGACCTTCCTCAAGCGGGTGCGCCAGCGGCTCGAATCGGCGGGTGTGGCCTGCGCGTACCTCGACGGCAGCACCCGCAACCGCGAGCGGGTCATCGGTGACTTCCGTGCCGGGACGATGCCCGCCTTCCTGATCAGTCTCAAGGCCGGGGGCACCGGCCTGACCCTGACCGAGGCCGACTACGTCTTCGTGCTCGACCCCTGGTGGAACCCCGCTGTCGAGGCGCAGGCCGTCGACCGCGCCCACCGCATCGGCCAGGAGCGTCCGGTGATGGTCTACCGCCTGGTCTCCGCCGACACGATCGAGGAGAAGGTGATGGCGCTCAAGGAGCGCAAGGCACGGTTGTTCAAACAGGTCATCGAGGGCGACGGCGTGGCGGAGGCCGCGATCGGCGCCGAGGACGTGCGGGCCCTTTTCGAGAGCTGACGCGAGGCGTACCTTCGAAGGTGAGGACGACGCACGAGAGCGACCGAGAGGAGCGACTCATGTCGGACACACAGGCGATGATCTGGTTCATCGTGACGGCCCTTGCGGTGGTGGCACTGCTCGGATTCGGGATGTACGAAGGCACCCACGCGTACGACAACAAGCGCCATCACGGGCATCCGCAGCACTGAGCACAGCGCTGACCAGGAGGCACCGACGGTGAGGCGAAGGCGGGGGTTGGCCCTGCTGCTCGCGGTCGGTGCGGTGACGTTGTCGGGGTGTGGTGCCGACGAGGAGCCCGGTGACGGCACGTCGGCCCGTGCGGCCAAGGAGCGTGTCGATGGTGTCGTGCGCGCGCTGATCGGAGCCGAACGGGCCCGGCCCGGCGCGCATGTTCGCGCCGGCACGCTGGTACGCGGGGAGGGCTCGTTCACCCGATGCGGCTTGGGCGCCGGATCACGTCAGTACGTCGCCAGGGTGGCGGTGAGTTCGCCCGCGAAGGGGTCGAGCCTCGCCCGCCTCCGGTCGGTTCTGGAGGATCGTGGTTTCGAGGTGAACGACCGCGATGGCGAACTGGTCGCACACGATGCCACGGACGTCACCGCGGTGGTCTATCCGCGCACGCCGGTGTCGGCCACGCCGGGTCTGTCGATGGTGAGGTTCAGCGGATCGTCGCCCTGCGTCAGGTATGGCGATGCGGACGTCGACGTGGCAGATGGCGCGGGGTCGACGGACTACTCCCACTGAGACCGGGTGCCGGTTCGTGGCACGACGCCGCCGGTCAGCGACGGGTCAGCACGAGGCGTACCGCCCCGCCGGTGTTGCGCACCTTGAAATGGGTGGCGCGCATGCGCCTGGGATGCACGTGCTTGCCCAGGAGCCGGCCATGGGTCACCACGACCTTGTAGCCGTGCGGGTAGTGCCGCGACACGGGTACGTAGAGGACGGTCGGCGCGGTGACGCCCTTGCGGGGCTTCCAGGTCAGCACCATCCGGCCGGTCGTCGGGTCGTAGCTGTAGGACGTCGGCGTGCCCGAGATCAGTTGCGGGGCGGGCCGGGCGAGGGTGTTCGCCATCTTCTGCCGCATCGTCGAACGGTCGTTGGCGTTGTCGAAGAGATCGCCGTCGCCGATGCCACCGGGATAGTCGATCCAGTCCTTGTAGCCCCACTCCATCCAGCCGGTCAGATGGGAGTCTGCCAACTGCATGATCCGCTCCACCTCGACCATGTCCTGGGTGTCGCCGAACTCGCCCTGCAGGACGGCGGCTCCCATGGAGTCGGCGGTCTTGATGCCGTTGGTGTAGACCATTTTGTCGAAGGTCGGGCACAGCTGGTAGCCGAACGCCTGGGAGTCGTGGTCCGCCTTCTTCGTGGCACCCGAGATCATGCAGTAGTCGTGGAAGCTGAACACCGCCGGCCCGACGCCGGCCGGAGGCTTGCGCAGGTGGGACTTGGCCCCGAAGTCGGCGAGGAGGAACGGCTCGTAGACCACCGGCGTGGTCCGGTCCTCCTTGCGGATCGCCAGGGCGAGCTTGTCCTGGAGCGGCTGCAGCTTGTTGTGGTCCGCGCCCGCGCAGCCCAGGGGCGGCAGGCACAACGGGAACGTGATGCCGGGCCACGGCTCGTTGAACATGTCGTAGCCGAGCAGCCGCCCGTGCGCGGCCGGTTTCGCGGCGCGCGCCACCACGCGCCACGCCTGCGCCATCGCGTCCTGGACGCCGTCGGTGTTGTTCCAGAGGTTGCGGAACGCGGCCTCGAGTGCCGGGTCGGACATGTAGGCACCGCCGGGCAAGGTGTCCGGTGTGTTGGGTGCGCCGTCGGTGAACGTCGCCCAGTCGGGGAACCCGGCTCCGTGGACGGCTTCGTTGTAGTCGTCCTGGTGGAACTCCAACAGCACCCACAGCCCGTTCTTGGTGAGCACCCGGAGCTCGCGGATGATCTCGTGCAGGTACGCCATGTTGAAATGCCCGCGGCGCGGTTCCAGCCCCTTCCAGAACCAGGCGAGCCGGACCGCGTTGATGCCCAGGCTCTTCATGATCCGCGCGTCTTCGGCGGTGACGCCCTTCTTCGGGGGGTGGTACGGCGTCGTCTTGTGGGCGATCTGCAGCCCGTGGACGTAGATCGTGCGGCCCTGGCGGTCCACCAGCCAGCGACCCCGCGTGCTGACCGCAGCAGGCTTGGCCTTCGCCGGGCGGGCGGCCACGCCGGTAGGACGTGCGGTGGCGGGGGACGACGGCGCGAGACCGAGGGTCACCGCAGCCGCGGAGACAAGGGTCGTCGCCACGGCCAGGAGGCGTCGCCGGCGGGTGGGCTCACCCATGGTTCAAGGTCCAGGGCTGGTTGCGGAAGGCGAGGGTGTCCGTGGTCGCATCCACCGGTGCACTGATCCAGCGTCCGCTGCCGAGCGTGTCGAGATACGCCTTCACGTGCGCATCGGCGGTCCGCCGCAGCGCCGAGGGCACCTCCAACTCGCCGCTGTAGACCCGTGGGTCGTCGTCGAGTCCGTACGCCCGCGTGCTCTGCCGGATGTTGTCGACCGTGTGCAGTCGCAGGGTGAACTTCTCTCCCGTGGTGAGTCGGACGTTCACCTGCGCCGGCGTGCAGTACGCGTTGAAGTTCGGGATCGTCACGGTCGCTCCCGAGACCTTCGCGCTGTAGCTGCGGTCGGAGCTGGGGCCGAGTCCGCGCGCGGACGTGTTCTGCCGCGGATTGTCGAGGCGATGCCCGACGAGGTGGCCGCCGGTGCGGTGGAAGCGCCAGCCGGCGGCGGTGATGTCCTTCTGCCAATAGCCGACGTGACCGTCCTTGCGCCCTTCGACCCGGAGGGTGCGGTGCACCGTGTTCTTGCCGACCTTCTCGATGGAGATCCGGTCCGTGATGGTGCCGTGGATCTTCGGCTGGCGCACCCAGGGTGCACCGGGGAGTTGGATCTTCGGCTTCGCCACGCCCCGCTGGTCGGCGTACGAATACTTGAAGAACAGCGAGTCCAGGCCGGAGATGTCGAAGTCGAACAGGCGGGTGTACATGTCCCCGTGCCTGCCGATCACGAAGATGGTCGAGCCGCTGACGTTCATGTTGGCGGAGCGGAAGCGGTCGCGATGCGGCCCACACATCGCGTAGCTGTCGTCCTCCGGCAGCCAGGGGTCACGGAAGCTGAGGCGCTGGCCCTGGTGGCTGAGCATCCAGATGTGGGAGACCTTGCCCCACCCGATCGCGGTCTTGTTCCCCGCGGGGTCGATCCAGTTGCCGTCCTCGAGGGGCGAGACCACGGACCACGCCCAGGTCTGGTTCGCCGGCATCTTCATGCCCGGACCCGTCCAGAACGGCGGTCCCCAGCGCAGTGACCAGTTGAAGTACTTCGGCTCTCGCAGGATGCCGTCGACGTCGTAGATCCAGCGGTCCTTGCCCATGACGATCATCTCGTCGTCGTCGGCCGAGATCTGGCTGACGGTGCCGACACATTTCGGCACGGACAACTTCGCCCATGGCTCGTGGATGCCGGTGACGGCGGTGTTGGACTTGTACCAGATGGTGCCCTTGGCCACCGCGAACTGGAACTTGCGGTTGTACGTCTGGTGGGTGCCCCTGAAGATCACCTGCTGCGGCAACGAGCGGGGTGCGTCCGACTTGTCCCCGGCCTTCAGCGGGTTGCCCACGCCCTTGCCCTTGCGGCCCGGCTGGCTCGCCTGCTCCGGAGTGCCGACGGTGCCTCCGGCCAACGATGGGCAGCGCAGCATCTCGCTGCGATTCTTCGCGAGGTCGAGGATCATGCCGGGCACGATCTTGGCGATGTCCTGCAGGCCGAGTCCGGACACGTCGCCGGAGTCCCCTGCGCCAGCGGCGTTCGCTGCCGCGAGCGAACCGGGGAGGAGCAGCCCGATACAGCTCAGCAGGGCGACGGCGGTGGAACGGCTTTGCATCATGGATTCACCTGTGGAGGGTCAGGTCGAGCGCGGAGATGGTGATGTCGTGGGTGGTGGCGGAGATCGTGCTCTTCGTGAATCGTTCGCCGGCCAGGACGGACGTGACGAACGAACGAACTGCCGGCGCGCTCTTGGCGAGTGTGTGCAGCACCGCGATCGGCACTTCGACGGCTCCCGTGTACGCGCGAGCGTGGTCGTCGAGACCTGCAGCTCTCGGCGTCTGGCGCAGCCCGTCGACGGTGTGCAGGACCAGCGGCAAAGTGGCGCCGCCCGGGAACGTCAACCGGAGGTTGGTGCGGTCGGAGTCGCTGGCGAAGCGGCCGAGGGCGGCGCGGTAGCGGGCCGTGCGTGCGGTGTAGGTGTGGCCGTGCGGTGGCGACAGCGTCTGGGCGGAGGTGTCACGGCGTGGGTTGGACAGCGGTGTGGCGGACAGTGCTCCGCCGGTCCGGGTGAACCGCCAACGGGGCGCGTCGACCATCTTGTGCCAATACCCGGTGCGACCTGCGCGCCGGCCCTCGACCCGCAGCTCACGGGCCGATGATCCGGCGCCGGTGCGGTTCACGCTGATCGCACTGGTGATGACTCCGGGGATCTTCGGTTGATGGACCCACCCGACGGCCGGGAGCTGGATCGCGGCGTAGTTCGGCAGCAGGTGGAGGCCGAATTCGGGGGCGGCGGGCAATGAACGTTGGTCCTGATAGGAGTACCGGAGCACTGC
>DASVMH010000274.1:0-5612 GCA_036384455.1 Marmoricola sp.
AGTTCCGCGCCCTCGGTGAGCGCAGCGGCGTCTACGCAGAGCCGTCAGTGGTGGACGCGGCGGCGTGGGAGTTCGCCGACACGGAGCAGATGATCGCGGCCGCCGAGCGGCTCTACGGTCCCTACCGGTGGGGTCGCTACGACATCCTGGTGCTGCCGCCGAGCTTCCCGTACGGCGGGATGGAGAACCCCCGGCTGACCTTCGCGACCCCGACGATCCTGGCCGGCGACCGGTCACTCGTGACCCTGGTCGCGCACGAGCTCGCGCACTCGTGGTCGGGCAACCTGGTCACGAACTCGACCTGGAACGACATCTGGCTCAACGAGGGCTTCACCGTCTATTTCGAGACCCGCATCGACGAGGAGCTCTACGGCGCTGCTTATACGAGCATGATCCTGCGACTCGGCCGCAACGATCTCGACCGCGCGGTCCGCGACGAGGCTCCCCGTGACACCTGGCTCGAGCTCGACCTCGCCGGCCGGGATCCCGACGAGGGCCCGACGAAGATCCCCTACGAGAAGGGATCGCTCTTCCTGCGGCTGATCGAGGCGACGGTCGGCCGGGCACGTTTCGACGACTTCCTGCGCGACTACTTCGACCGCTTCGCCTTCGAGTCGATGGACACCGCGACCTTCCTCGACCACCTGCGGACCTCGTTGTTGGAGCCCGCCGGGGTCTCGGGCGAGGACATCCAGCTCGAGGCGTGGGTGCACGGCCCCGGCGTACCTTCGAATGCGCCTGATTTCGCCTCCGACGCCTTCGACCGAGTCGACGTCCAGGTCGCCGCGCTGCTCGCCGGCGCCGACCCCGGCTCCCTCGACACGAGCGACTGGGTCAGCCAGCAGTGGGTGCACCTCATCCGCACGCTCCCGGTCGACGTCGACCACGGCGTGCTGGCCGCGATCGACGACCGGTTCGGGTTCAGCAACAGCGGCAACATCGAGATCGCCACCGCCTGGCTCGAGCTCGCCGTCGCGTCCGGGTACGCCTTCGAGCAACCCTCCGTCGACGCTGCCCTCGCCGGCTTCCTCACCCGGCACGGCCGCTCGCTCTACATCCGGCGCGTCTACGAGCGTCTGGCGGCCACCGATCGCGGCCTCGCCCGGGCGAAGGAGATCTACGCGACCGCCCGCCCGACGTACCACCCGGTGTCCCAGGCGGGTGTCGACCGGCTCCTCATCTCGGGTCGAGTGCGCTAACGGTCGCTATAGCGACCACTTCCGCACTCGACCCGGTTCATTGCGACCGCAGATAGCGGCCGAAGTGCGGGACCGTGAAGGCGATCCGGCCGCGCTCGCCGGAATAGATGAGGCCCTTCTTGAGCAGGGCGTCCCGGGCCGGCGACAGCGACTGCGGCTTCTTGCCGAGGACCGCGGCGACGTCCGCCGTCGCGACCGACTCCTCGCCGTCGGCGGCGGCGTCCGACATCGCGCGCAGGTAGTCCCGCTCCCCCGGCGTCGCCCGTTCGTACCGGCTGCCGAAGAAGCCGACGGCGAGCTCGGCCTCGGCCTCGGGGGCCGCTGCGGCGACGTCGGCCGAGGTGATCGGTGAGCGCGGGGCGAGATCCCAGACCGCCTTGCCGTACGCCTGGATGAAGTACGGATAGCCACCGGTCGCGTCGTACATCGCCGCGAGTGCTTCGGGCTCGTACGCCGCGTCCTCCTCGCCGGCCGGGGCGGTGAGCGCGAGGTCGGCCGACTCGCGCGGGAGCCGGTCGATGCGCTGGTAGCGGAAGAGCCGCTCGGAGTAGGACTTCGAGGCGGACAGCACCGCCGGCAGGTGCGGCAGCCCCGCGCCGACCACGATCACGGGCAGGCCGTTCTGCGACAGCTCATGGCAGGCCGCGCACAAGGCCGAGACGTCGTCGGGGCCGACGTCCTGCATCTCGTCGATGAAGATGCCGATGCCCTTCCCGAGGTCGGCCGCGAGGCCACCCACGTCGGTGAGCAGTTCGACGAGATCGATCTCGATGTCGCCGGAGTCCGCGCGCCCCTTGACGGGCGGTGCGTCGATGCCCGGACTCCATCGGTCACGCAGTTTCGCGTCCGCGCCGGCCTGGCGCTCCGCGAAGGACCTGATCACGCCGAGCACCTGGTCGACGTCGTCGCTCTTGGGGTGGCCGAGCTCGCGCACCGCCTGGTGCAGTGCGCTCGACAGCGGGCGTCGCAACGCCTGATCCGGACGGGCCTCGAGCTTGCCGGTCCCCCACTGCCTGCGCACCGCGGCCGAGCGCAGCGCGTTGAGCAGCACCGTCTTACCGACGCCGCGCAGCCCGGTCAGGATCACCGAGCGATCGGGGCGCCCACGGGCGACCCGTTCGAGCACGACGTCGAAACCCCGCAACTGCTCGTCCCTACCGGCGAGCTCGGGCGGGCGCTGGCCGGCCCCGGGGGCGTACGGGTTCCTGATCGGGTCCATTCTCGGACGGTATCGGGTTGTCTAGTGAATCCCTTAGATTCCGCTAGCGAGTCGTAGCGAGGGCTGCCCGCTCGGCGAGCTCGCGGTCGAGGAAGCGCTGCGCGGAGCGTACGGCCGGGTGCAGCCCGACCGTCGCGACCACCGCGAAGGAGGCGATCACCAGCCAGCCCAGGCCGTTCCACTGCACCGCCAGCAGCGTGTAGACGGCCGGTGCCCAGCGGCTGCCGAGGGCGCTGAAGACCTCGCCGACGCCGTTGTACTCACCACGCCGGAGCGGGTCGACCAGATCGCTCTGGAAGGACCAGTTGCCTGCTGAGAGGTAGAGCTCGGCACCGGTCACCGTGACGTGCCCCAGCCAGACCAGGAAGATCGTCAGGAAGCCGACCGTCGAGTGCGTGAACATGGTGATCACACACGAGCCGACGAAGAACACCGTCGAGAGGCGGATGCTGCGCAGCGCCGACTTCGGGTCGCGGACACCCTTCGACGTGTAGGCGGGCAAGAAGATGCACAGCACCGTGTTGGTGCCGAAGAGCCAGGCGAGCAGGACGTGCGGGGCATCGGTCTCCTGCACCAGCCACAGCGGGATCACGATGTTGAGCAGCACCTGGTTGGTCCACAACGTGCCGCTGAAGAGCGAGACGAACATCCAACCCGGGTTGCGCAGCGCGCTGCGACCCGGAGGCTTCTCGACCTTCTCACCGCGCTTGCGCTCGGCAACGCGCAGATCGTGCGGCGCCTTGGGCAGCCTGCTGATCCACAACGCGTTGCACACACCGACGATCGCCGTGAAGATCGGGACCGCCCGCAGCACCGAGTCGCTGTTGAAGGCGAGCGCGACACCGCCGACGATGGCGCCGAGCGTGAAGCCGACGTTGAGCGAGGAGTACATGTACGCCTGGGTCTTGACCCGCTCATCCTGGGGCATCACGTCGATGACGTACGCGTTGCGACCGGCCCCGGCAGCGTTCTCGAGGATCTCCAGGACGACCGCCATGGTGACGTACCCGCCGAAGCCGTGGATGAACGGCCACGCGAGGAAGGTCAGCCCCGCCAACCCGGCCCCGATGGCCCACATCCGTTTGGGCCCGTAGATGTCCGCGAGCTTGCCCGCGGGCATCGCGACGACGAACGAGACCAGCCCCGCGATCGTCAGGCCGAGACCGACCTGGGCCGCCGAGAGCCCGACGAGCTGGGTGAAGAACACCGCGCTGCCGGTGTTGAACGTCCCCTCCGCCAACGCGAAGAGCATCGACTGAGTCGCAAGGCGGCGCGACAACGGCGTCGGCGGGATCAACCGCTTGAACGTCGCTACCGAGATGCCCGCCACAAAGGATCATCCGACCACGCGTGCGCCGCCGCGTCACTCGCATTTCGAGTCACACTCGCCCCGGGTTTCACACGGTCCCGTGCGATGTTGGTACTTCCCTCGCAAAACTTCGCGCGGTCAACCTGGTTTTCGCACGATCCCCCTGTGAAACCCCGACGGCGCCAACTCGCTACCCTTGGTATCCACCCACCCGATTCGAGAGGCGGACATGGCGAAGCAGGAGCGGACCCGACCACTGCGCGAGGACGTACGGGCCGGTGTGCTCGCGGCGGCGCGTGAGGTGTTCGCGGAGGTGGGGTACCACCGGGCGTCGCTCGAGGCGATCGCACGCCGGGCCGGCTTCAGCAAGGGCGCTGTCTACTCCAACTTCGACTCCAAGGACGACCTCTTCCTCGCGCTGCTCGAGCCGGAGACACTGCAGATGGCCCAGGCGGTGGCGGCGTACGAGCCGACCGGCGACCTGGCCGCCGACCTCGACCGGATCGCCGCGGCCCTCGAACTGCTGACCATCGCGACGCCGGCAAACCTGCTGTTCGCGGAGTTCCGCGCCCACGCCGCCCGCGATCCCGAGCTTGCGAAGCAGGTCGCGATCTTCCGGACGACGGTCACCGACGAGCTCACCGAGCGGCTCACCGACCTGGTCGACCGCATGGGTGGCCGGCTCCGGATCCCCTCGCGCGACGCGGTCATCCTGCTCTTCTCCGTGGTCAACGGGCTGGCTCTCGAACGGGTCGGGACCGACGACAACCCGGTGCCCCCGTCCTCCCTCGGTGCTCTCCTGCACGGGCTGGTCGAAGCTGCCGAGTAGGTTGGGGCGATGCCCGAGCTCCCGGAGGTACAGGCGCTCGCCGAGGATCTGGCGACACGCCTTGCCGGGCGTGCCATCGTCCGTGTCGACATCGCCGCCTTCAGCTGCCTGAAGACGTACGACCCACCGATCACCGCCCTCAACGGCACCCTCGTCGACGGCGTCGGACGACACGGCAAGTTCCTCGACATCGACGCATCCGGCACCCACCTGATCCTGCACCTGGCCCGGGCCGGCTGGGTGCGTTGGCGCGACGAGGTCCCCGGCGTACCGGCGCGACCCAACACGAAGTCCCCGCTCGCGGCTCGGGTGGTCCTCACCGGCCCGAACGGAGAAGAGGGTGGCGCCGGGCTCGACATCACCGAGGCCGGCACCCGCAAGAGCCTCGCCCTCTACGTCGTCCGCGATCCCGCAGACGTCGAGGGCATCGCCCGTCTCGGCCCCGATCCGCTCGCCGATGACTTCACCGAAGAGGTGTTCGCGCGGATCCTGGCCGACAACGGCCGCGCGCAGCTCAAGGGCGTCCTGCGGCAGCAGTCCAACATCGCCGGCATCGGCAACGCCTACTCCGACGAGATCCTGCACGCCGCGAAGATGTCGCCCTTCAAGGCGGCGTCCGCACTGACCGGCGAGGAGCTCGACCAGCTCTACACCGCGCTACGCGCCGTCCTCGGCGATGCGGTACGCCGCTCCTCCGGTGTCGCCGCGAGCGATCTCAAGGGCGAGAAGAAGTCGCACCTGGCGGTGCACGGCCGCGCCGGCGAGAAGTGCCCGGTCTGCGGCGACACCGTCCGCGAGGTCTCCTTCGCCGACTCCAGCCTGCAGTACTGCCCCACCTGCCAGACCGGCGGCAAGCCGCTCGCCGACCGCCGGATGAGCAAGCTGCTCAAGTAGATTGACAGCAAGGCATCAATGATGATGCTAGGCTGTCAACGGTGCGTACGACGGTGACCCTCGACCCTGACGTGGAACAACTCGTCCGCGAGCGCATGGCTGCCAAGGGTGTCTCGTTCAAGCGGGCGCTCAATGACGCGATCCGTGAAGCATCCCCACGGG
>DASVMH010000275.1:0-24927 GCA_036384455.1 Marmoricola sp.
GCCTCCATCGACGAGCCGTGCTCGAGGTAGGTGCACACCGTCTCGAGGACGACCGGATCCTCGTCGAGGTGGCCGTAGACGCGCTCGACCAGGTCGGTGCGGGCGTCGGCATCACCGTCGAGGGCGCGCTCGGGGAGCAGCTCGTCGGCGCGGACCGGTCGGGGCGCCCCCGGCCAACTGCCGATCACGCGCAGTCCGGCGAACGCCGCATTGGCGGAGTGGCCGGCCTCGGCGAGTCCGGGGACGACCGGGCCGATCACCACCGGCCCGTCGGCGAAGGTGGTGGCGATGTCGGGCGCCGGTGTGCCGTCGTCACGGACGCCGCCGAGGATGACGACCAGGCGATGGCCCTGGACCGCGCACAGGCAGTCGAGGCCCTTCTCGCGGGCGAAGTGCCGCACCGGGCCGAGGTCGTCGCCGTCATCGATGCGGCCGACGACAGTGGTGACATACCCCTCGGCCGACCAGCCCAGGGCACTGGCCCGTGAGGACAACTCGTCGTCGGAGCGCTCAGCGGGTGCACGAAGGACGCTGTCGACCAGGAGTGTCTCGAGTCGGGCGTCCCAGGCCCCACGCTGCTCGGCCGCGCGGGCGTACACCTCCGCGGTCGCGAACGCGATCTCGCGCGCATAGCTGTCGATCGCCGAGCGGATCTCGGGAAGGTCCTCCGCACTGACGATGTCGACGATGTTCTGCTCGACGACCTCGATGGAGAGGCGGACCAGAGCGACGGTCTGCTCCAGGCTGACCACGCCGGCGAAGGCGGTCGGCGCCGCGCCGAAGACCTCCGCGCGGACGGGGATCTCGCCGGGGTCGCGATACCACTCCACGAAGCCCGCGATGCCGGACTGCAGCACCAGACCGATCGTGGAGCGGTCCTGCGCGTCGAGGTCGGCGATCCAGGGCAGGTCGGTCTCCATGCGGGCCAGGGCGGCGGAGCTGAGCGCGCCGGCCGAGCGCTGCAGGCGTTGCGCCACCCGCGCGCGTCCGCGCGGTCGGGTGCTGCGGGAGGTGCTCACAGCCCTGAGCCTAGTTTCGACAGGCTCAACCACCACGTGAACCGCGCCAGTGACCCATCTCACGAAATCGCGGATCGCGCGTCGAGCACTGTTCAACAGCGGTTCAACATCTGGTTGAATCCCCGGCACGGACGTCGCGTCAGCGGCGGAGAGGAGCCGGGGGACATGGCACGTACTGCTCAGGCCGCCGCACCCGAGGTGCAGATCGTCACGATCCACGGCCACGACCGCGCCTACGTCAAGGCCGGGCCCGAGGTCGGCACCGCGCCGGTGCTCCTGCTGCTGCACGGCCTCGCGTGCGACCACACCACGTGGACGCCCGTGTTGCGTGATCTCGCCAAGCACTACACCGTCATCGCCCCCGACCTGCTCGGGCACGGCGCCAGCGCGAAGCCGCGGGCGGACTACTCCGTCGGCGGCTACGCCAACGGCATGCGCGACCTGCTCACCGTCTTGAACATCGACAAGGTCACCGTGGTCGGGCACAGCCTCGGCGGCGGCGTGGCGATGCAGTTCGCCTACCAGTTCCCCGAGCGCACCGAGCGACTGATCCTGGTCTCACCCGGTGGCCTCGGGTCCGAGGTCACCCCGATCATCCGCGCCGTCACGCTGCCCGGCTACGAGCAGGTGATGAGCGCGCTGACGCTCCCGGGCGTACGCCACCTCGGCAAGGCCGGCATGCACGCACTCCAGCGCCTCGACCGTCCGGCCACCCGCGACCTCGGTGAGATCGCCGACATCTACGAGTCCTTCGCCGATCCGCGCACCCGGGCCGCGATCCGGCACGTCGTCCGCGCCGTCGTCGACCTCAAGGGCCAGATCGTCACCATGGTCGATCGCGCCTACCTCACCGAGGCGATGCCGATGCTGATCGTGTGGGGTCGCGACGACATGGTCATCCCGGTCAAGCACGCCGAGAACGCCGCGGCGATCGCCCCTGGCGCCGTCGTCGAGATCTTCGGCAACTCCGGCCACTTCCCGCACAAGGACCACCCGCAGCGCTTCGTGAAGGTGGTGCGTGAATTCATCCGCAACACCGAGCCGGCGCACTACCACCGTGGCCGCTGGCGCAGCCTGCTCCGCAACGGTCCGGCCGAGCCGGTCAACCGTGCCCAGGCGGGCGAGTGGCCCCAGGTCGCCCCGGTCGCTCAGCTGGCAGGTCGTTCGCGGAGGTAGACCGTCGCCAGCACGATGATGCCGCCGAGCACGATCAACGCGATCCCGAGCGTCTGCAGCAGCGCGTGCAGGTCCTCGATCGCGGGGATGGCGATCAGCAGCAGCACCACGCCGAGCACGAACGCCCAGGCGCCGCGGCGGAGTCCCGTGAGCCAGTCCTGTCGGGGACGCACGATGGAACGTGCCATCACGCGTCGCCACCCTCCTGAGCGACGTTCGCCACTGCCGTCGGGTCGTCGATGCGGTACTTGTCGAAGGCCTGCTGGACCACCTCGGGCTTGACCTCGCCGCGTTCGGCGAGCGCCTGCAGCGCCTCGACGACCACGGACTGCGCGTCGATGTTGAAGAAGCGTCGCGCGGCCGGGCGGGTGTCGGCGAAGCCGAAGCCGTCGGCGCCGAGGACATGGAACTCCCCAGGCACCCAGCGGGCGACCTGCAGCGGCACCGCGCGCATGAAGTCGCTGACCGCGACGAAGGGGCCGTCGCTGCCGGAGAGCTTCTCGGTGACGTACGGCGTGCGCGCCGGGGTCGACGGCTCGCGCAGGTGGTCGTGCTCGGTGGCGATCGCGTCGCGGGCGAGCTCGTTCCACGACGTCACCGACCACAGGTCCGCGACCACGCCCCACTCCTCGGCGAGCAGCCGCTGCGCCTCGACGATCCACGGCATCCCGACACCGGACGCCAGGAGTTGCACGCGAGGTCCCTCCGCGGTGCCGTTTCCTTGACCGACACCCACGCGGTGGATCCCGCGCAGGATCCCCTCGACGTCGACGTCGGCGGGCTCGGCGGGTTGGGCGACGGGCTCGTTGTAGACGGTGATGTAGTAGATGACGTCCTCACCGGCGCCGTCAGGGCCGCCGTCGCCGTACATCCGGCGCAGGCCGTCCTGCATGATGTGCGCGACCTCGTAGGCGTACGCCGGGTCGTAGTGCACGACCGCCGGGTTGGTGACCGCCAGCAGCGGGCTGTGCCCGTCGGCGTGCTGGAGCCCCTCGCCGGTCAGCGTGGTCCGCCCCGCGGTCGCGCCGATCAGGAAGCCGCGGGCGAGCTGGTCGGCCATCGCCCAGATGCCGTCACCGGTGCGCTGGAAGCCGAACATCGAATAGAAGATGTAGAACGGGATCATCGGCACGCCATGGGTCATGTACGCCGAGCCGGCCGCTGTCGCCGATGCGACCGCGCCGGCCTCGGAGATGCCCTCGTGGAGCATCTGCCCCTGCGGCGACTCCATCCACTTCAACAGCAGCTTGCGGTCGACCGACTCGTAGTTCTGGCCCGCCGGGTTGTAGATCTTCGCGCTCGGGAACATCGAGTCCATGCCGAACGTGCGGAATTCGTCCGGCGCGATCGGCACCACGCGCTGCCCGATCTCGGGGTCCTTCATCCACTCGCGGAGCAGGCGTACGAGCGCCATCGTGGTGGCGATCTTGTTGTTGCCGCCGCCCTGCTTGATCTCGCTGTAGACGTCGTCGCCCGGGAGCTTGAGCGGCTTGGCCTGCACCCGCCGGTGGGGGACCGGGCCGCCGAGCTGGCGGCGTCGCTCGAGCATGTACTCGATGTCGGGGTGGTCGGCTCCGGGGTGGAAGAACGGCGCGGTGTGGTCGGTCTCGTACGCCTCGGTGATGTCGCGGTCGCTCATCGGGAGGTAGAGCCGGTCGCGGAACTTCAACAGGCTCTCGAGGTTGAGCTTCTTCATCTGGTGGGTCGCGTTGCGGCCCTGCAGGGCGTCGATCTTCCAGCCCTTGATGGTGTGCGCGAGGATCACGGTCGGCTGGCCGACGTGCTTGGTGGCGGCGTCGAAGGCGGCGTACACCTTGCGGTAGTCGTGACCGCCACGCGGCAGCTTCTCGATCTGCACGTCACTCATGTGCTCGACCATCTTGCGCAGTCGCGGGTCGGGGCCGAAGAAGAATTCGCGGTTGTACGCGCCGTCCTCGACCGAGAACGTCTGGAAGGCGCCGTCAGGGGTGGTGTTCATCTTGTTGACGAGCACGCCGTCGACGTCGCGGGCGAGCAGCTCGTCCCACTCGCGGCCCCAGATCACCTTGATGACGTTCCAGCCGGCGCCGCGGAACTGCGACTCCAGTTCCTGGATGATCTTGCCGCTGCCGCGGACGGGTCCGTCGAGCTGCTGGAGGTTGCAGTTGATGACGAAGGTCAGGTTGTCGAGCTCCTCGCGGGCGGGCAGCCCGATCGCACCGAGGCTCTCCGGTTCGCCCATCTCGCCGTCGCCGAGGAAGGCCCAGACGTGCTGCTGACTGGTGTCCTTGAGGCCGCGGTTGTGGAGGTAGCGGTTGAACCGCGCCTGATAGATCGCGTTGAGCGACGTCAGCCCCATGGAGACGGTCGGGAACTCCCAGAAGTCCGGCATCAACCGCGGGTGCGGGTAGGACGAGAGGCCGGCGTGCGGCCCGTGCTGGACCTCCTGGCGGAAGTAGAGGAGTTGTTCCTCGGTGAGCCGGCCCTCGAGGTACGCCCGGGCGTAGATGCCCGGGGACGCATGCCCCTGGATGAAGATCTGGTCGCCACCACCCGGATGGTCCTTGCCGCGGAAGAAGTGGTTGAAGCCGACCTCGTACAAGCTGGCCGCCGACTGGTAGGTCGCGATGTGGCCACCGACCTCGAGGCCCTTGCGGTTGGCGTCGGAGACCATCACCGCGGCGTTCCAGCGGATGTAGGAGCGGATCCGGCGCTCGGTCTCCTCGTCGCCGGGGAACCACGGTTCGCGCTCGGGCGGGATGGTGTTGATGTAGTCGGTGCTGCGCAGGGCGGGTACGCCGACCTGCTTCTCCCGCGCGGCCTCGAGCAGGCGCAACATGATGTAGCGCGCGCGCTCCCGGCCGCGGTCGCCGACGAGGGCGTCGAAGGAGTCGAGCCAGTCCTGGGTCTCTTCGGGATCGATGTCGGGCAGCTGGGTGGGCAGCCCTTCGTGGATCACCGGGGGAACGACACTCCGGTCGGGAGTGCCCTGATCTTGAGTGGTCACCCCTGCATCGTGTCACGCGATCCGGCCGCGCGAAATCTACTGGACAGTAGTCGCGAGCAGCCGTTGTCGGGCGTACCGACACCGAGGTGTGACCCGTGCAGGGGTTGCGCAGAGCGGGCGGGTCCGCTGGACTCTCTCCAGACGGGGGCCGTCGGTGCCCCCGCGACCACAGGAGAGGTGAGCGCGAACGTGAACGCGACCGCGGGCGGAGCGGATGTCCATCTGGGCGAACGGATGGGTCTGGGGCCCGGTATGACGGTCCAGGAACTCGGCTGGGACGAGGACGTCGACGACGCCCTGCGGGTCCAACTCGAGGACGCGATCGACGCCGACCTCGTCGACGGTGACCACGGAGACGTGGTGGACGCCGTCGTCCTCTGGTGGCGCGCCCAGGACGGCGACCTGGTCGACGCCCTCGTCGACGCGCTGACCGATCTCGTGGGCGGCGGTGCGATCTGGCTGCTCACCCCCAAGGTCGGCCGACCCGGTGCCATCGACCCCGCCGAGGTCACCGAGGCGGCACCCATCTCGGGACTCTCCATGACGACGACCGTGCCGGCGGGCAAGGACTGGACCGCCACCCGGCTCGTCGCCCCCAAGACCCGGTGAAGCCCCGAGAACCGCAGAGCAAAGGAACCGTGACGCAGTGCTGAACAACCTCGCCCGCCGAGCTGCCGGCCAGGCCCGCCGCCAGGCGATCATGGTCAAGACCATGACCCAGGCGGGCATCGTCCGCCCGTACCGTCCCGATCATCTGGCGGCGGCCACGAAAAGCCTGGTCGACTGGGGGATGGGCTTCGCCGGCGGCATCCGCGCGCAGGCGGCCCTCAACCCTGACGGGGTTGCGCTGATCGACGAGCGCGGGTCGTTGACCTGGAGCGAGATCGACGAGCGCTCGACGCGGCTCGCCAACGCGCTCGCCGATCGCGGGGTCCTCGAACGCGACGGAGTCGCGGTGCTGTGCCGCAACCACCGCTACTTCCTCGAGGTGTCCACGGCGCTGTCCAAGCTCGGTGCGGACATCCTCTACCTCAACACGGCCTTCGCCGCGCCCCAGTTGGGCGAGGTCTGCGAGCGGGAGAAGCCCGTCGCGATCGTCTATGACGAGGAGTTCGAGGGGCTCATCGACGCCTCCGGCATCCAAGGTCCGCGTTACCTCGGCTGGGCCGACGGTGAGGTCGAGCGCGAGTCGGCGGAGGACCTGATCGCCGCCGGTCACGTCCGTGTGCCCAAGCCGCCCGAGCACTTCTCCCGGCCGGTGATCCTCACGTCCGGCACAACCGGCACCCCCAAGGGCGCACCCCGTTCCGAGGCCGGCATGGATGCCGCCGTCGCGCTGCTCTCCAAGCTCGACTTCAAGGCCGGCGACATCGTGCACATCGCCGCGCCGGTCTTCCACACCTGGGGCTGGGCGCACCTCAACCTGGCGATGCTGCTCGGCGGCACCGTCGTGCTGCGCAACCGATTCGACCCCGCCGACTGCCTCGCCGCGCTCGAGGAGCACAGGTGCACCGGCCTCGTGGTCGTGCCCGTCATGCTCCAGCGGATCCTCGCGCTGCCCGCCGAGCAGCGCTCGGGCGACTACCGCTCACTGCGCACGGTGGCCGCCTCGGGATCGGCGCTGCCGGGTGACCTGGCGACGGAGTGGATGGACACCTTCGGCGACAACCTCTACAACACGTACGGCTCCACCGAGGTCGCCTGGGCCACGATCGCGCGGCCACAAGACATGCGGGCCGCGCCCGGCACCGCCGGTCTGGCCCCGCCCAACACCGTCATCAAGATCGTCGACGACCAGGGCAAGGAGGTGCCGCGCGGTGAGTCCGGGCGCATCTTCGTCGGCAACTCGATGCTTTTCGACGGCTACACCGGCGGCGGCAACAACGAGGTCATCGACGGCCTGATGTCGACCGGCGACGTGGGTCGGATGGACACCGCGGGCCGGCTCTTCGTCGAGGGCCGCGACGACGAGATGATCGTCTCCGGTGGGGAGAACCTCTTCCCCAAGGAGGTCGAGGACTGCATCGCCCGCCACGACCTCGTCCATGACGTCGCCGCGATCGGGGTCGACGACGCCGAATTCGGCAAGCGACTGCGCGCCTTCGTGGTGCTCGTGGACAGCGACGGCGACCAGGACCATGCGACCGCGACGCTGAAGTCCTGGGTCAAGGACAACCTCGCCCGTTTCAAGGTGCCGCGCGACTTCATCTACATCGAGGAGTTGCCCCGCAACGCCACCGGCAAGGTGCTCAAGCGCGTCCTGGCCGAATGGGACGAGTGATCGGTCGATAGGGACGCGCCGTTATTGTTCGGCCATGGTCCTCGAGGTCGGCGCGCTCGCACCGGAATTCTCCCTGCGCGACCAGCACGGGCAGACCCACTCGTTGTCGGCGCACCGCGGGAGCAAGGCGGTGCTGTTGGTGTTCTTCCCGTTCGCCTTCAGCGGGGTGTGCACCGGCGAGCTGACCGGATTCCGCGACCGCCTCGGCGACTTCGAGACCGACACCACGACCCTGATGACGGTCTCCTGCGACCCGATCTTCACCCAGCGGGCGTTCGCCGACCGCGACGCGCTCTTCTTCCCGTTGCTGTCGGACTTCTGGCCGCACGGGGAGGTCGCCCGGGCGTACGACGTCTTCGAGGAGTCCAACGGTGGACCGCGACGCTCGTCGTACGTCATCGATGCGGCCGGCCGGATCTCGTACGGCCTGCACAACGAGCCCGGTGAAGCGCGTGATCTCGATGCGCAGGCGGCCGCGCTCGGGGCGGCTCCTCAGGTGGGCTTGTAGTCCTTTCGGGCCATATTTCGGGCCAGGGCTTGGATTCGCCGCGCGCGTCGGTAACAATTCTCTCGTTGCGACCGCTGGTGACCCGAGACGCCGGCGGTCGCACGTTTTTTTGCTGTGCGGCTGCGACTGCGTAGGCTGAGCGCCCGCCGGGGTGCTTAGCTCAGCGGTAGAGCGCTTCCCTTACAAGGAAGATGTCACAGGTTCGATCCCTGTAGCACCCACCGATGCCTGCGGCGGTCGGGTGGCTAGTGTGGGTGACACACGCCACACAGGAGGTCCCCGCCCGTGCTCGTCCCCTTCAGCGCCCTCGATTTCTTGGACCGTGCCCGCACCGTCTACGGCGAGCGCGTCGGCATCGTCGACGAGCCCGACCAGCCGGCGACATCGCTCGGCGAGCTGACCTACCAGCGCGTCGACGAACTGGCCCGGGCGATGGCGGCCAAGCACGACCAGCTCGGCATCGGCGTCGGTGATCGGGTCGCGGTCGTCTCGCACAACTCGGCGCGTCTGTTCACGGCGTTCTTCGGCGTGAGTGGGTACGGCCGGGTGCTGGTCCCGGTGAACTTCCGGCTCTCGCCGACCGAGGTCAGCTACATCGTCGAGCACTCCGGGGCGCGCGTGCTCTACGTCGACCCCGAGCTGACCGATGCGCTCGCATCGGTCGAGTGCGAGCACAAGTTCGTGCTCGGCGAGGACGACGACCTCTTCGCCGAGGGCGCCGAGCCGACGCCGTGGGAGCCTGACGAGAACGCGACCGCGACGATCAACTACACCTCCGGCACCACCGCGCGGCCCAAGGGCGTGCAGCTGACCCACCGCAACATCTGGGTCAACGCGGTCACCTTCGGTCTGCACGCCGGGGTCACCGACCGCGACGTCTATCTGCACACGCTGCCGATGTTCCACGCCAACGGCTGGGGGATGCCGTTCGCGATGGCCGGCATGGGGGTGCCGCAGATCGCGCTGCGCAAGGTCGACGGTGCCGAGATCCTGCGCCGGGTGGAGAAGCACGGCGTCACCGTGATGTGTGCGGCCCCGGCGGTCGTCGCCGCCGTCCTCGACGCCGCTGGGTCATGGGACGGAGAGATCCCGGGTCGCGACCGCGTCCGGATCATCGTCGCCGGCGCCCCGCCGCCGACGAAGACGATCGCGCGCGTCGAGGAGGAGCTCGGCTGGGAGTTCATGCAGATCTACGCCCTCACCGAGACCTCGCCGCTGCTCACCGTCAACCGCACCCGCGCCGAGTGGGACGACCTGCCGGTCGAGGAGCGCGCAGCGAAGCTGATGCGCGCCGGCCAGCCGGCCATCGGCGTCACCTTGAAGATCGACGACGAGGGCGAGGTGCTGGCGCGTTCCAACGTCATCCTCGAGGGCTACTGGGAGCAGCCGGAGGAGTCCGCCCGCTGCCTGGCCGGCGACTGGTTCCACACCGGTGACGGCGGCGCGATCGGCTCAGATGGATACCTCACCATCCAGGACCGCAAGAAGGACGTGATCATCACCGGCGGCGAGAACGTCTCCTCGATCGAGGTCGAGGACGTCGTCTTCTCCCACCCGGACGTCAACGAGGTCGCGGTGATCGGCGTGCCCGACGAGAAGTGGGGCGAGACGATCAAGGCGCTGGTGGTCAAGGCTCCCGGCTCGACGCTCACCGAGGACGAGCTGATCGCGTACTGCAAGACCAAGGTCGCCGGCTACAAGGCGCCGACCAGTGTCGAGTTCCGCGACGAGCTGGCCCGCACCGCCACCGGCAAGCTGCAGAAGTTCAAGCTCCGCGCGCCCTACTGGGAAGGCCGAGACCGCCAGGTCAACTAGCCGCACTCCACGGCTGGGTAGGTTTGGCTCATGCCGAGCCTGCGTGACGTCCTCGACCTCGTCGAGAGCTGGTATCCGCCGCACTTCGCGGACTCGTGGGATGCCGTCGGACTGGTGTGCGGCGACCCGGCCGACGACGTACGCCGGATCCTGCTCGCGGTCGACCCGGTGCTCGCGGTCGCGGACGAGGCTGTCGCCGACGACGCCGACCTGGTCCTGACCCACCACCCGCTGCTGCTCAAGGGCGTGCACTCGGTCGCCGCGACCACGCCGAAGGGGCAGGTGATCCACCGGCTGCTCAAGGCGGGCTGCGCCCTCTATGCCGCGCACACCAACGCCGATGCCCCCGACGGCGGGGTCAGCCACTCCATGGCGCTCGCCCTGGGGCTGGTCGACCCGGTCCCGCTCGAGCCGGACCCGATCGAGCCGCTGGACAAGATCGTCGTCTTCGCCCCGGTGGCCGACGCCGAGCGCGTACGAGCAGCGATGACCGACGCGGGAGCCGGGTCGATCGGCGACTACGACTCGTGCACGTTCACCGCACCCGGCGAGGGCCGGTTCCGCCCCCTCGACGGTGCGAACCCGACGATCGGGTCGGTCGGCTCGCTGGAGGTCGTCGACGAGGTGCGCATCGAATCGGTGTGCGCCCGCGGGCTGCGCGAGCGCGTACTCGCGGCGATGCTGGCCGCGCACCCCTACGAGGAGCCGGCGTACGACGTCGTCGAGCTCGCCGGCATCGATGACCAGACCCGCGGGTCGGGTCGGATCGGCCGCCTCGAAGCTCCGATGAGCCTGCGTGACTTCGCGGCGCGGGTGGCGGCGGCGCTGCCGGAGACCGCCCACGGCGTACGCGTCGCGGGCGACCCCGACCAGCAGATCGGCACCGTCGCGCTGTGCGGGGGCGCGGGCGACTTCCTGCTCGACCGGGCGCGCGCCAGTGGCGCCGACGTCTACGTCACCTCCGACCTGCGGCACCACCCAGCAGGGGAGTTCCGGGAGGCTGTGCTCTCTTCAGGGCGTGGGGTCGCGCTGATCGATGTGGCGCACTGGGCGGCGGAGTGGACCTGGCTGCCGGTGCTCCGGGATCGGTTGGTCGCCGCGTTGGGCGATACGGTGACCGTGACGGTGAGCACCCGCAACACCGACCCCTGGACCTTCCGCGCCTGAGCTTCGAGGAGACCGCCCTGAAAGCCGACCCGACCCATCAGCTGCGGCTGTTGGACGTGCAGCAGATCGACATCCGCCTCGACGCGCTGCGTCACCAGCTCGCCACGATCCCCGAGGTCGCCAGGCTGCAGGAGGTGGCCGCGAAACGGGCCGAGACGCAGGGCCGCGAGCGTGACCTGCGGGTGGAGGTCTCCGACCTCACCGACGAGCAGAAGAAGGCCGACCGCGACGTCGAGGCGGTCAAGGCGCGCCGTGAGCGCGACCAGCAGATGCTTGACTCCGGCTCGGTGAAGAACCCCAAGGACGCCGAGCACATGCTGCACGAGCTCGAGACCCTCGCCCGCCGGATCAGCGACCTCGAGGACGTCGAGATCGACGTGATGGAGCGGCTCGAGGAGGCACAGGCCTCGCTGCAGAACGCCACCCACGACGTCGCCGCCCTCGACGAGCAGGCGGCCGAGCTCACCAAGGCCCGCGACGAGCGCGCCGGCGACATCTCACGGCAGGCTGCCGAGGCCACCGCCGAGCGGGATCAGACCACCGCCGACGTGCCCGACGACCTGCTCGCGCTCTACACCAAGCTGCGCGAGCAGAAGGGCGGCGTGGGCGCTGCCGCGCTGCGCGCCAAGCAGTGCGAGGGCTGCCACCTGACCCTGGACGCCTCGATCCTGCGCGACATCGCCGCCGCAGCTGCGGACGAGGTGCTGCGCTGTGAGGAGTGCGGCCGGATCCTGGTGCGCACCTCCGAGTCCGGCCTGTGAATCGGACACTGTGACTTCGCGCGGTTGGTCGGGTCCCGCGGAGGCGACCACGATCGTGCTGGCCCGGCACGGTGCCACCGACCACTCGCTGAGGAAGTTGTTCAGCGGCGGTCTGACCGGCGCCGATCCTGCCCTCAACGAGACCGGGCTCGCGCAGGTGCGGGCCACCGCCGACTGGCTGGCGTCCTCCGGGCTGACGTTCGACGGGCTGGTGTCCAGTCCGGTGCGGCGTACGCGTGAGACGGCGGCCGTCCTGTCCGAGCGGCTCGGGCTCACCCCTGATCGCGACGAACCGGGTTTCGCCGAGATGGACTTCGGCGTCTGGGACGGCCTCACCTTCGCCGAGATCCAGCAGCAGCACCCTGAGGAGATGGCCGCCTGGCTCGGCGACTTCGAGACGCCGGCCGGGGGAGGCGAGTCGTTCGCGGTCGTACGCGAGCGCGTGCTCGCCGCCCGCGACCGCGTCGTGGAGGCGTACGCCGGTCGCACGGTGGTCGTGGTCAGCCACGTCAGCCCGATCAAGATCCTGGTCGCCGACGCCGTCGGCGCACCGCTGGATGCGCTCTATCGCATGGAGCTCTCGCTGGCCTCGGTCAGCGTGATCGCGTACTACCGCGACGGCGAGCGACTGCGGCCGAGCCTGCGCCAGTTCAACGCCGGTCCGATCGTCGGTCCCTAGCGCTACGGTCGGACCATGGACCGTCTCGCCGTCATCCGTGCCGAGTCCGATCTCCTCTCGGACACCCTCACGACCTGCGACGCCGCCGCGCGGGTGCCGTGCTGCCCCGACTGGGACGCGCACGATCTGCTCTGGCACCTCACGGAAGTGCACCTCTTCTGGACTACGGTGCTCTCGCAGGGCATCCGGACGGAGGATGAGCTCGAGGCGCTCGATAAGCCGCAGCGTCCCGACGGGCTCGAGGCCCTCGTCGCCGCGCGGGCCGACGCGACCGAACAGCTGATCACCCAGCTCGAGACGCACCAGGACGATGAGACCGCCTGGTCGTGGTTCGCCGCCGACCAGACCGTGGGCTTCACCCGCCGGATGCAGACCTACGAGGCGACCATCCACCGCGTCGACGCCCAGATGACCGCCGGCGTCCCGGTCGGCCCGCTCGCGGCCGATGTCGCCGCCGGGGCCGTGGATCACTGCGTCGACGTGATGTGGCTCGGCTGGTGGCCGCCCGATGCGACGTACGAGCCGCAGTCGGTGGTCGAGCTGGTCGCCACCGATTCCGATGACCGCTGGCTGGTCCAGCTCGGCCACATCACAGGTGAACACGAATGGTTGGGCGGGGTCTTCGACGTCCCTGCCGCGAAGCGGGCCGACGGCGGCGAGCCGCTCGCGTCCGTGCGCGGCACCCTCAACGACCTGGCGCTGTGGGCCTGGACCCGCGGCGGCGAGGTCGAGATCACCGGGGCCGAGCAGGCGGTCGCCGAGATCGGGGCACTGCACGGCTACGGCATCCAGTGACGCTCAGATCTCCTTGACGATCACGTCGACCCGGCTGCCGTCGGCCTCGACGTGCCAGCCGAGGTCGCCGAGCAGCTCGGTGAAGTCCTCTGGGGTCGACGGGGTCTCGCCCGACTCCAACAGCGCCCGGGTCAGCCGTCCCTTGGTGGCCTTGTTGAAGTGGCTGACCACCGAACGCTTGCCGTTCTGCTCGTGCAGCACCCGCACGGTCACCGCCTGCGCGGCGAGGTCGCGGGCCGGTCGCCAGAAGGCGGCGTACGTCGTGGAGCGCAGATCCACCAGCAGCCCATTGCCGATGAGGTCGCGCATGGTCGCGTCGAGGTGGCGACGCCAGTGTCCTGCGATGCCGCCCACGACCGGCAGGGTGACGCCGCCGGAGAGTCGGTAGGACGGCAGTCGGTCACCCGGGCGTACGACGCCGAAGACCGACGAGGTGATCAACAACCGTCGTGACGCGCGCCGCTTGGCCGCGGTGTCGAGGGTGCCGAGGTCGAGCGCGTCGTAGAGGACGCCGGTGTAGAGCTTGTCCGCGCGGGCGGTCGGGGCGGTGAGCAGTCGCCGGTTGCGTTCGATCTCGCCGACCTGGGTCGGGCCGAGGCCGAGCACCTCCATCGCGCGGTCCTGGATCACCTGGTTGAGCACCGGCGTCTCGCGATCCTGCCCGCCGCACAGGTCGATCAGCGCGGTGAGCACCTGCGCCCGGGCCTCGGCGAGCTCGGGGAAGCTGAGCCCGGCGAGATCGAGGCGACGCCCGCGTGAGGGGGCGTACTTCCCCTCGGACGGGGGCAGGACGATCAGCACTCGGGCAGCATACGGACCGCCGACGTCACCGGGTCCTAGGGTGGACGGAGACGAGACGCGTCGGCGAGGCGAGGAGGAGACCGTGAGCGATCGGGTGCTGCGGGTGCGTGGCGAGGTCGGGGAGCAGTTGCGGGCGGACATCGCGACCATCCGCGAGCAGTTGCACGTCAGCGACGAGTTCCCACCCGAGGTCGAGGCCGCCGCCAAGGCCGCGGCTGCGGCGCCGAAGCTGCCCGATGCCGATCACACCGACATCCCCTTCCTCACGATCGACCCGCCGGGATCGATGGACCTCGACCAGGCGATGCACATCGAGCGCGACGGCGACGGCTACGTCGTGCACTACGCGATCGCGGACGTCGCCGCCTTCGTCGAGCCCGGCGGCCCGATCGACGTCGAGGCCAACAAGCGCGGCGAGACGCTGTACGGCGCCGATTCCACCGTGCCGCTGCACCCGCGGGTGCTCTCGGAGGGCGCCACCTCGCTGCTGCCCGACCAGATCCGGCCCGCGATCATCTGGACCCTCAAGCTCGACAAGCACGGCGAGGTGACCGACGCCCGTGCCGAGCGGGCCAAGGTGCGCTCGACCGCGCGGCTGGACTACGAGGGTGTGCAGAAGAGCCTCGACGACGGCTCCGCCTCCGACACGCTCAAGCTGCTCAAGGAGGTCGGCCAGCTGCGGGTGGCCATCGAGGTCGACCGCGGCGGCGTGAACCTGCCGATGCCCGAGCAGGAGATCGTGGTCGACGGTGACAACTGGTCGCTCGAGTATCGCCAGGTGCTGCCGGTCGAGAACTGGAACGCCCAGATCTCCCTGGTGACCGGTTTCGCCGCTGCGTCGATGATGATCGCGGCTCGGGTCGGCATCCTGCGTACGTTGCCGCCGCCGGCGCCCGAGTCGATCAAGCGGCTGCACCGCACCGCCAAGGCGCTCGGCGTCGACTGGCCCGCCGAGCAGCACTACCCCGACTTCATCCGTGGTCTCGACGCGAACGTGCCCGCGCAGGCGGCGATGATCGTCGCGTGCACGTCGCTGCTGCGCGGCGCCGGCTACGCGGGCTTCAACGGCGAGGTGCCGGCGCAGCCCGAGCACGCCGCGCTCGCCTCCGAATACGCCCACGTGACCGCGCCGCTGCGTCGCCTCGTCGACCGCTACGGCAACGAGGTCTGCGTCGCGCTCACCGCAGGTCAGCCGGTGCCGCAGTGGGTGCTAGACAAGCTCCACGACATCCCCGACACGATGCAGCAGTCGGGCCGGCTCGCGCATCAGTACGAGAACGAGATCGTCAACCTCGTCGAGGCGACCACCCTCCAGTCGCGGGTGGGGGAGAGCTTCGACGGTGTCGTGCTCGAGCTCGAGCACGACGAGCCGACCAAGGGCGACCTGATGGTCCGCGACCCCGCGATCGAGGCCCGCGTGGTCGGCTCGTCCCTCAAGGCCGGTGACGAGGTGCACGCCAAGCTCGTCGAGGCCGACCCGACGACCCGTACGGTCCGCTTCGAGGTGTGAGCCTCAGCCGCGCATCTTCGCCAGGCGCGTACGCAGGGCCGCCTCGCGCTCGGCGTTGGCGCGCAGCCGGATGTAGTCGTCGCCGTACGCCCACAGCAGGGCGTCGTCGAGGCGGCGGACCGCGCCGGGTTGATGCCGGTACGCCATCCGCTCGGCCAAGAGGTCGTCGTCGACGGTCCGCAGCACCTCGCCGAGGTCGGCGACCGAGGTGATGCCGAGCTCGAGCACGATCGCGGCGATCCAGACGTAGTGGTCGGTGCGCGACCAGTCGGAGTCGTCGTACTGCCCGGCGAGGAAGGCCGCGAGCTCGCGTGGCGGGATCCGCGGGTCGTCATCCTCGATGCCGCCGTCGGTCTCCGGCATGCCGCGCTGCAGCCGGTCGCGGATCGTGGAGAACTCCCGGTCGGCGAGCTCGAGCAGCCCGGCCGCGAGTGTGAAACGCCGGTCGAAGTCGGGCACGTGCTCCTCGGGGATGGTGCCCTTATAGCGGATGTCGTGCTCGAACTCCGCCCACGCGTGCTGCAGCACCGTGCGGATCTGGATCTGCGCCCGCTCGCCGTCCACCCCGATCAGCAGGTGCCGGCTCTGATAGCCGAACCGTCCCTGCGACGCGGTCTCCTCGCCCATGTCGCGGTCGTCGAGGATCTCCACCTGGTCGGCGAGCAGCTCGGCCACGGCCTGCACGTCGCGGTGGACGTACGTGATGACGCGGATCCCGATCTGGTCGGCGATGTCCTGCAACGGATCAGGGAAGACCGGCGCGCCGTCCTCGCCCGTACGCGCCGCCTTCGCGGCGAACGACGCCACCGACTTGGCCCGGCCGGTGACGGTCAGGTAGTTGATGCCGGCCTCGTCGAGGATCGAGGTGATCAGCGCGACGAATTCGTCGGTGGACCTCCGCAATGCGGGGAGCCGCTCACTGTATGCGCGGACAGCCGAGCGTTCGCGAGCCACCATGGCGTCAGCCTACGCATGCCCGTACGCTTCATGCTGCGGATGGGCTGGCCGGGCGATCGCGGCACACACCAGTGTCGAGGAAGGTCCGGGCTCCACAGGGCAAGGTGGTGGGCAACACCCACCCGGGGCGACCCGCGGGACAGTGCCACAGAGAACAGACCGCCTGGCTCCTCGGAGTCGGGTAAGGGTGAAACGGTGGTGCAAGAGACCACCAGCGCGGCGGGTGACCGTCGTGGCTCGGTAAACCCCACCTGGAGCAAGACCAGACAGTGAGCGCCTGACGGCGGCCCGCCGGAGCTCACGGGTAGGTCGCACGAGGACCTGGGCAACCAGGCCCCGAGATGGATGATCGCCAACCGGGACCGCCGCGAGGCGCCCCGGCGAACAGAACCCGGCCTATGAGCCAGCCCATCCGCCCCGTCCTGGGTACCCTTGCTGCATGGCCCTACTGGATCGGATCTCGATCGACCCGACGGTCGTCCACGGACGTCCGGTGGTGAAGGGCACCCGCATGCGCGTCTCGGACGTGCTGTCCCTGCTTGCCGCCGGGGCGGACGAGGCGGAGATCCTCGAGGACTATCCGTACCTGACCTCCGACGACATCAAGGCGTGCCTCGCGTATGCCGCGGCGCAGGCTGATCACGCCGTGGTCGAGGCTTCCTGACAGGCATGCGCTTCTTGGTGGATGCCCAACTTCCACCGGCGCTCGCCCGGCTGATCAGCACGCACGGCCATGTCGCCGAACATGTCATTGACATCGGTCCCGGTGATGCATCTGATCGAGACCTATGGGCTTACGCCCTCGAGCACGGATCGGCGATCGTCACCAAGGACGAGGACTTCGCGTACATGGTGGCCGCGGGCAAGCAGTCGCCGGTGGTGGTGTGGGTGCGGGTCGGCAACACCCGTCGAGCGGAACTTCTCGCATGGTTCGAGCCACTGATCGATCAGATCGTGGCAATGGTCGATGAGGGTCAGGACCTGATTGAGTTGCGCTGAGGTGCGCCCCGGCGAACAGAACCCGGCCTATGAGCCAGCCCATCCGCCCCCACCTTCTTGACACCGCACCTCCTTGACACCGCCCGATTTGTCGCACACGGTGCCCTTATGGCCTTCGACACCGTGATCGAGAACGGGCGCCACTTCGACGGGACCACGGCGCCCTCGTCCATCCGCAACATCGGCATCAAGGACGGCCGGGTGACCGCCGTCTCCGCGGAGCCGTTGGACACCACCGGCGCGCGGGTGATCGACGCGACCGGCAAGTGGGTGCTGCCGGGGCTGGTGGACATCCACACCCATTACGACGTGGAGATCCTGGATGCGCCGTCGCTCTCGGAGTCCGTACGCCACGGTGTCACCACTCTCTTCCTCGGCTCCTGTTCGCTGTCGACGATCCATGTGAATCCCGACGACGCCGGCGACATCTTTGGCCGTGTCGAGGCGATCCCGCGCGGACACGTGATCGACGCGGTCGAGCGGCACAACGGGAACTGGACCAGTGCCGCCGACTACGCGGAGTACGTCGACAAGCTCGCGCTCGGCCCCAACATCGCCTGCTTCATCGGGCACTCCGACATCCGCGCCTCCGAGATGGGGCTGGACCGGGCCACCCGCAAGGACGTACGTCCGACCGAGCGCGAGCTGAGGGCGATGGAGGCGAAGCTGGTCGATGCACTCGATGCGGGGTTCATCGGGATGTCGGCCCAGGAGCTGCTCTTCGACAAGCTCGACGGTGAGGTGTGCCGTTCGCGCACGCTGCCTTCGACGTACGCCAAGCGCAAGGAGCGCCGTCGCCTCTTCAACCACCTGCGCGCACGCGGCCGGGTGCTCCAGGCGGGACCGGACATCACCCACCCGCAGAGCTTCCTGCGCCTGTTCGCCACCTCGACCGGCGTGGGTCGCCGTGGCCTGAAGTTGAGCCTGCTCTCGGCCGCGGACCTGAAGGCCAACAAGCTGGCGATCAACGTCATGGGACCGACCTCGCGCGCGGTGAAGCGGCTCGGTGGCGACCTCAAGTGGCAGCACCTGCCGGTGCCGTTCGAGGTGTACGCCGACGGCATCGACCTGGTGATCTTCGAGGAGTTCGGCTCCGGGGCGGCCGCGCTGCATCTGGCCGACTCGGTCGAGCGGGACGTGATGTTGAAGGACGAGGACTACCGTCGCCGCTTCCGCAAGGACTACGACGCCAAGTTCGGCATGCGCGTGTGGCACCGTGACTTCTTCGATGCCGAGATCGTCGAGTGCCCCGACGAGACCGTGATCGGCAAGACCTTCGGGCAGGTGGGCCTCGACCGTGGCGGGCTGCACCCGGTGGACGCGTTCCTCGATCTGGTCGTCGAGCACGGCACCAAGCTGCGCTGGCGTACGACGATCTCCAACCACCGTCCCGAGGTGCTCAACAAGATCAGTGTGCTGCCGGGCGTACAGATGGGTTTCTCCGACGCCGGTGCGCACCTGCGCAACATGGCATTCTACAACTTCGGGCTGCGCATGCTGCGCCGCATCCACGACGCCGAGAAGGCGGGCCGTCCGGTGATGACGATGGAGCACGCGGTCCACCGCCTCACCGGTGAGCTGGCCGATTGGTACTCCGTCGACGCCGGCTACCTGCGCGAGGGGGATCGCGCCGACGTGCTCGTCCTGGACCCCGACGGTCTCGATGACGAGCTCGACGCCTACCACGAGGCGCCGATGGCGACCTTCGACAACCTGCCCCGCATGGTCAACCGCAACGAGCGGGCCGTCACCGCGGTCTTCGTCGCGGGCGAACAGGTCGTCGCCGACGGTGCCCCGACGCAGGCGCTCGGCGAGCGGCGTACGGGCCGGTTCCTACGGGCGCGCAACTAGGAGTTGCGCAGCACGCCCACCAGCAGCAGCACGGTCGCGGCCATCATCGCCGGGGTGAGGGTCAGCAGGAGGCCGTCGACGACCTTCTCCTTGGCCGGCGAGGAGCGGTGTTCGCCGGTGGCGCCGGGGGCGAAGCGGTGCCCGGCGCCCCACAGGGCGCCCAACTGGGTGGCGAGCCAGTTGGCGTACGTGCCGTAGACCAGCAGCACGAGGGTCGCGACCAGCCAGGGGTGGGCCAGGTCGAGGCGTGGCCAGAGCAGGCCGGCGACGATGAGGAACGGTCCGTTGGTCATCCCCTGGAGATGGCTGGCGACGCCCATGCGCGGGTTGCGCATGGCTGGGACGACGAGGCCGGTCAGCAGGCCGAGGAGGAAGAGGATCAGGCCGAGGGCGATGAGGGCGTCCTGCATGTGCACACGCTCTTCATACACCGGGTTGAGTGCCTGAGGGCGCGCTATAGCGCACCCTCAGGCACTCAACTGCTCAGTACGTCCCCTTGATCACGAAGAACGTGCCCCGGATCGTCCCGGCGAGCTTCGACTTCTGCCGGGCGAACTTGAAGCGCTCGGCGAGCTCGGCGGGCACCTCCATGCCGTCGGACAACTTGAAGCCGACGGCGCGCTTGCCGCCGTCCTCGATCGTGTAGAGCACGTTGATCGCCAGCCCGGACTCGTAGAACACGAACGACCAGCGGATGCCCTCAACCTCGAACGTGCATGCCTCCAGCGGAGTGGACTCGATCACGAGCTCGCGCTCCTCGGCGAGGATCCGGTGCACGTAGTCGATGACGTCCGCCGCGTCGGAAGCGGGCTCAACGGTGAAGGTGTGGTCGTACTTGTTCTTGAAGTAGCGCGCCTCGTTGGCCCGCAGCCCGGCCAGCGCGTCCGTGACCGGCGAGCTCTCCAGCCCGACGGTGGACACGTCCTTGAAGTCGACGACGTACGACATGGGTGCTCCTTGGGATCGGTGGTTTCTGTCTACTCGACGGGCGGGGGAGCGAAAGTGTGACAGTTGCCCGTCATGTGTCGAAATTGCCCGACTTGGTCCCGGTTCTCCTAGGCTGTGCGGACGGCCCATCGGTTCCGGGCCGGCTCGGCCGGACGGTCGATGGGTGACGGATCAGGAGGACGTGTGGGCGCTCGCGCGAGCCGTCGAGGTGTCGGCGCGAGCATTCTGGTGATCCTCGCCGTGTGTGCGGCGCTGTTGGAACCGAGCGGGGCCACCGCCGTCGCCACCGCGAAGCCGAAGATCGCCTCGATCTCGCCCGCACACGGCTCTGAGCTCGGTGGCACCGTGGTCACCTTGCGCGGTAAGCGGCTCGCACATGTGAAACGGGTCTACTTCGGTGCGCACAAGGGCACCCACCTCGTCCATCACAGCGGCCGGCGGATCACGGTGAGGACGCCTGCGCGCAGCCATCCCGGCGTGGTGAAGGTCAAGGTGAGGACTGGGAGCCGGACGTACAAGGTCGGGCACTTCCGGTACACCCTCGCGCCGCCGGCCGTGACCGGGCTCAACCGGCACCAGGGTCCGCTGGTCGGCGGGACCCGTGTCACCGTGCACGGCCGGAACTTCTCGGGCGTTCGGACGGTGCGGTTCGGGGACCTCAAGGGCCGATCGGTGCATGTCACCTCAACGACAAGCCTGACGGTCATCGCACCGACCGCGTGGCCGACGACGGTCCAAGTGCGCGTGACCACCCCCGCGGGCACGTCGCCGAGGACACCCCGCGCTCGCTTCAAGTACGTCTCGCCGGCGCCCCGATCGACCTCGAAGATCGTCACCGCCGGCGGCGTTCTCACGCCCCGCAAGGGAGTGGTGACCGCCGTCAAGGGTGGCAAGGCCACTGCGAACGCGAAGGGCTCGACCACCACGGCGTACACAGTGACGCTCGGGGCCGCTGCCGCCACTGTGCCGAAAAAGGGCCAGGGTTTCTACCTCCCGCCGGGCCAGAAGGTCTTCCCGACGGGCCTCGCCGGCACGGTGTCATGGGTGAAGAAGCAGGACGATGGCAGCCACAACATCGGTGTCATCCCGGACCTGACGACTCCGCTCGACAGGCTCTCGATCCACTATGCCGGCGCGCTCGATACGTCGGGTCGCGTCCAGGCCAGAGGTGCGCGCGTGCCGGGCTCGCTCGACTTCGGCTCGATCAGCGCGGGGGCGCTGGAGTGCACGGCCAACGACGGCTCGGGCAAGAAGGTCTCGGTCAGTGGTTCGCTGTCGCTGACGATCAAGAACGTCCACCCCGTGGTCAACGTCGACCGTGGCGGATGGTTCCACAAGCCCTTCATCCAGGCGTACGTCTCCTATGACACGACGCTGAGCGCATCGATCTCGGCAGGAACCGGTGCCGCGTGCAAGCTCAACGCGGCCTGGGTCAACCAGCACACGAAGGTGTTCTACCTGGGCGACACCGGCGCGACGATCTCGATCGGCCCGGATGTCGAGGTGAAGATCAGCGCGGAGGGCGCCCTGTCCTTCAGCCAGACCAGCTATCACACCATCGGCTTCGAGACGACGTCCAGCGGCGGCATCAAGCCACTCGACGGCAAAAGCTCCGACCCGCCGAAGGTCGAGGCCAGCGGGGGTCTGAGCATGGATGCGTTCGCAGGCGCAGACGTGCAACTGGGCGCGCTCAACGTGATCGGGGTCGGGCTCAGTCTCGGTGGCGGGGTCAAGGGCGAGGCGAAGATCAAGTCGTCCACCGAGCACCCCGCGCCGCAGGTGTGCGTGTCCATCACGCCGTTCCTCCGCGGCAGCCTCTACGCCTACCTGAATGTCTGGGTGAAGGAGTGGAAGCCGAAGGCCTTCACCGCCGACCTGGATCTGCACGTCTTCGAGAAATGCATCGCGGCCGGAGACGCCCCGAGCACGTGGAAGGCGCTGAAGCTGTCCCTGCCGCCGGGTGCCTCGAGTTCGTCCTACCCGGTCCCCTCCATGGGATGTTCGACCGTCTCGTGTGCTGTTTCGGCGGAGGACACTGTGGCCGGTGGCACCGGACTTGCACTGTGGCGAGGGCATGGCCGCTCCTGGGTCAGGTCGGCTGCGACGTTGCCCTCGGGCGCCTCGAGTCTCTCGTCGAATTCGAGCAACGACCTCGGTTGCACGGCGACCGTGTGCATCACTGACGGTGGGTATGTTGACGCTGCATACGGAGGCTCGCGGGCAGCTTTCTGGATGCTGGCGAACGACAAATGGACTGTGGCCAAGGCACCGCTGCCGATCGACGCCGACGAGTACGACCCGCAAGTATGGACCGGGGGAGTCTCGTGTTCATCGTCCATGTGCGCAGTCGGAGGCAGCTACACCGACGAGTGGGGCGACCAGCATGCGGCGGTGTGGACGCTCCGCGGAGGCTCGTGGACCGTCAGTGTGTTGACCATGCCCGATGACGCGGACCAGGCGTCCATCACCGAGGACGGGATCACCGCGCAGGTCGGTTGCGGCACGAACGTGTGTGTGGCGGCCACGAATTATTGGGCGTACGGCAACGTCTGGAAAACCGCGTTGTCGTCCTGGTCGGACGGCAGCTGGACGACCACGGAGGCGCCGTACCCCGCCGACACCCGGGACGAGACATTCACCGAGACCGGTGGTCCGGCGTGCATCAAGACTCGCTGCTTGGTCCCAGCGGAATACACCGACATCGATGAGCAGGTACATCCGACGGTTTGGACCTGGGCGAATGGCGGGTGGTCGGTAGAGCAACTACCCGCGCCGACCACGTCCTATGTCGAGCCGGGTCGCGCTGAATGCAGCTCGTCGACGTGTGTCGTCGAGGAGGACTTCGGTCGGGCGAACGTCTGGACCGGAGCCCCCGGCAACTGGACCCGTTACGTCCTGCCGGTCCCCGCGGGTGCGGGCAAGGGGGAGGGCGGAGAGTCGTTCACCGGGGCCTGCAAGTCTGACCAGTGCGCAGTTGTCGGCAGTTATCTCGACAGTGCGAACCACCGTCAGGGAGCTCTCTGGCTCGGCATTGGCAAGCAGTGGCGCGTGGCGCAGACACCATTGCCCGCGGATGCGAAATGGCAACAAGCCGTCGTGGGGTCCGGCATCGCCTACTTCAAGGACTCACCCGTCGCAGTTGGCGCCTACACCGCTACCGACGGCCGTCAACACGTCGTCGTGTGGACTCCACGCGGGTGATGTCGCGGTTCGCCATTTAGGCGGATCCGCTGTCCTCCGCTGCGTGACTGCCCGCGTTCCGCGCCTCCGCGAGATGCCCGCCGAGGTACGCCGCACCGCCGGACACGGCCGCGCCGGCGAGCGCGAGGGCGATGCCGGAGGCGCGGTGACCGCGGCGGCGGGCGGACCAGGAGGCGTAGTAGATGCCGGCCCCGACGCCGTTGGCGACGGCGTGCACGACCCCGACGCGCTTGCCGGCGTCGTCTGCGCCGAGCCATTGCGCCCAGCCGGTCCACGCGGTCGGCGCGAAGGCGAGCAGGCCGGTGCCGACCAGTCGTTGGGCCGCAGGTGCTGAGTCGCGGCCGCCGAAGAGGTCGAGGACGGTGGCCGAGGTCCAGGTGCCGAGCACGACGTCGGTCATCGATGGATGCAGCGCATGCCCGAGCCAATCGCCACGCAGTACGCCCGCCCGAGCGCCGCTCCCGAAGACCGCCCGGATCTTCGGCTCGAGTGCTTGGACAGGGCCGTCGAGCGATTCGTTGTCCTCGATGTTCTGGGTCAGATTCACAAGGGTGCCGGCATCCATCGGATCCTCCTCGGCGCGGTGGTCCTTCCACCCTGCGCCGGGGGAGCGGCAAAGAGCAACCGGATACTCCCCAAGACAGTTTCTGGACAGATCGCCTAGAATGACCGAAGGAGGTGGTCACGGTGTCGACCTGGAAGTTGCAGGACGCCAAGCAGCGGTTCAGCGAGCTCGTACGCGCCGCCGCGGGCGAACCTCAGGTGGTCACGCGGCACGGCCGCGATGTCGCGGTCGTCCTCGACATCGAGGAATACCGTCGCCTCACGGGTGATGACCTGCGGTCCTGGCTGCTGAGTGGTCCGAAGGTCGATGACGTGGACGGGCTCTTCGAACGCGATCGGACGCCTGCTCGGGAGATCGTGCTCGAGTGAGCTTCCTGCTCGACACCAACGTCGTCTCCGAAACCAGGCATCGTCGGCCCGATGCGCAGGTGATCCGGTGGTTGACGGCACAGCGCGACGAAAGCCTGCACCTTTCCGTCCTGGTTGTGGGCGAGTTGCGGATCGGGGCGTTGAGCCTGGCCCGCCGCGACCCCGCGGCCGGCGCGGCCCTGGGTGCGTGGATCGACGAGGTTGAGGCGCGCTTCGCCGATCGCATCGCGCCTGTGGATCGGGTGGTCGCTCGCCGCTGGGCCGAGTTGAACGTTCCCGATCGCATGCCAGCGGTCGACGGACTGCTTGCTGCCACGGCGTCGGTGCACGGGTGGACCCTGGTCACCCGAAACGTCGCTGACATGGCGGCGTCCGGCGTCGAGACGCTCAACCCGTTCGAGGCGCCGAGGTCAACCTGACGAGGTGTGGCGATGGCCCTTAGACTTCGCGGAAGGGAGGCGACGTGGCGCGCGACAGGGGGAAGCTGCGCGGGCTCGATGCCGAGCTCGCCCAGCTGATCGAGGACCCGGACAGCATCGG
>DASVMH010000276.1:0-6896 GCA_036384455.1 Marmoricola sp.
GGTGGAGGCGAGCACGGAGAAGCCATCGGGTGCCCGGCTGACCGAGTCGCCGTGGGACATCCAGACCCGGTGCTGGGGGGCGATGTCGGCGAGGAGGACGCCGGGAGCGCCGACAGTGACGTCGGTGCGGCCGAACTCCGAGGTCCCGGTCCGGGCGACCTCGCCGCCGAGCGCGCGCGCCATCGCCTGGAAGCCGTAACAGATGCCGAAGGCGGCGATCCCGGCCTCGAAGAGGGCCGGATCGACGCTGGGCGCGCCCTCGGCGTACACGCTCGACGGGCCCCCGGAGAGGACGATCGCCTTGGGTCGCTTGGCGAGCATCTGCTCGACCGGCATCGAATGCGGGACGATCTCGGAGTAGACGTTCGCCTCGCGTACGCGGCGGGCGATGAGTTGCGCGTACTGGGCGCCGAAGTCGACGACGAGGACGAGGTCGTGATCGCTCAAGTCAGGAGCCTTCCCGGGGCGGTTCGAGCGGAGATCGGAGTCTATCGGCGGCCACCGTCGAGCCCGCCCGGGGCCACGTCGGACCGACCGCAGAAAACCTTCAAAAAAGTCCGGCCGGGCATAACCCGGTCCCGTACCCCTCGTTATCGGTGACGATCCGGTGCTTTTGCTCCCTCCCAGGCCGGATCACCAAAAGTCCGCGGCAAGTGGACTCACCAGGACCCGACCCCCTCCCTCCCCGGTCGGGTCCTGGACCATTTTTGACCCAGCACCGCGGCCGGGTCGTCGGGTCAGGACACCGCGATGATCGGCAGCCGGAGCGCCGCGGGAGCGTCGTCGGGGACCACCGGCGCGTTGGGCGAGACCGGGTTGATCTGCTGGTACGCCGCACCGAGCTGCGGACGGGGGTCGGCCTCGCCCTTGTTGGGCCAGAACGACATCGCCCGCTCCGCCTGGGCCGTGATCGTCAGTGACGGGTTGACGCCCAGGTTGGCCGAGATCGCCGAGCCATCGGCGATGTGCAGGCCGGGGTAACCGTAGATGCGCTGGTAGGGGTCGATCACGCCCGTCTCGGACGAGTCACCGATCGTGCAACCACCGATGAAGTGCGCGGTCAGCGGCCGGTTGAAGGGCTCGCCGATGTTGCCGCCCGGGGTGCCGCCGAGCAGGTCGGCCATCTTGCGTACGGCCTCGTTGGCCTTGGGGATCCAGGTCGGGTTCGGCTCGCCGTGACCCTGCCGCGAGGACAGGATCCAGCCGAGCGGGGTCTTCTTCGGGAACGTCGTGATCGAGTTGTCGACCGTCTGCATCACCAGCGCGATCACCGTGCGCTCGGACCAGTGCTTGAGGTCGTAGAGATCGACGACCTCGCGCTTCTTGGCCCACATCTCCTTCACCCACGCCTTCCAACGCGGGTCCGGCCCGTCACCGTCGGTCAGCACCGTCTGCATCATCGCCATCGCGTTGGAGCCCTTGCCGTAGCGCACCGGCTCGATGTGGGTGACCTCGTCGGGATGCCAGGATGAGGTGATCGCGACGCCCTGGCTGTAGTCCACGCTGGTGTCCGGGGCGAGGGCGCCGAGGATCGACTCCGAGTTGGTGCGCGTGAGCTCGCCGAGGCGGTCGGAGAGCTCCGGCAGATCGCCCTCGGCCTTGAGCCGATGAAGCAGTTTCTGGGTGCCCAATGCGGCCGCGGCGAACACGACCTGGCCCGCGGTGAACGACTTGACCGCCGTGCGCCGCGACAGCTTCGCCTTGGTCCAGCGGGCGTCCACCCGGAACCCACCACCATCGATCGGCCGCACGCGGGTGACCGTCGTCAGCGGGTGCACCTCGGCACCGTTGCGCTCGGCGAGGTAGAGGTAGTTCTTGACGAGCGTGTTCTTGGCGTTGTGGCGACACCCGGTCATGCACTCGCCACAGTTGAGGCAGGTGTTGCGCTCGGGCCCCTTACCACCGAAGAACGGGTCGGCCACCGCGGTCCCCTCAGCCTGCTCGGGGCCACCGAAGAAGACGCCGACGGGCGTGGGGTGGAAGGTGTCGCCGACACCCATCTCGTCGGCGACCTGCTTCATCACCTCATCCGACGGGGTCATCCCGGGGTAGAGGGTGACACCGAGCATGCGCTTCGCCTGGTCGTAATACGGCGCCAGTTCGGTCTTCCAGTCGGTGATGTGCGCCCACGACTTGTCGCCGTAGAAGGCGTCGAGCGGCTCGTACAGCGTGTTTGCGTAGACGAGCGATCCACCGCCCACTCCGGCGCCGGCGAGGATCAGGCAGTCCTTGACCATGTCGATGCGCTGGATGCCGTAACAGCCGACCTCAGGCTGGAAGAGGTAGTTCTTGACGTCGAACGAGGTGTCGGCGAAGTCCTCATCACGGAAACGCGCGCCCGCCTCGAGGACGGCGACCTTGTAGCCCTTCTCCGTCAGTCGGAGCGCGGACACCGATCCGCCGAAGCCGGAGCCGATGATGATGACGTCGAAATCGAACTGGTCGGCCGCGCCGTCCGCGGCGTGCTTCCCGGTCATGCGCGGCCCAGCTTGTTCATCAGTCGCAGGGATGCGGTCATCACCTTGGCGTACTTCTCGTCGTCCATCCCGAACTGCGGGGAGAACCGCAGCAGCGACTGAGAGGCGACCGCCTGGGTCTCGGTGTAGCGGTGGATGCCCTCGGCGCCCTGCCGGCGGCCCATCCCCGACTCACGCATCCCGCCCATGGGGGCGTCGATGCTGGCGAACGTGGCTCCGAAGGCCTCGTTGATGTTGACGGTGCCGCACTTGATGTGGCGCGCGATGATCCGGGCGCGCTTGAGGTCGCGGCTGTAGACGGAGGCGTTGAGGCCGTACTGGCCCTCGTTGGCCCGCGAGACGGCGTCGGCCTCGTCATGGAAGCGGTAGACGCTGACGACCGGACCGAAGGTCTCGTCGCCGAAGCACGCCATGTCGGGCGAGACGCCCTCGAGGACCGTCGGTTCGTAGAAGTACGGCCCGAGGTCGGGGCGTGCCTTGCCGCCCGCGAGGACGGTGGCACCCTTCGCGACGGCGTCCTCGACGTGGGCGGTGACCGCGTCGAGCTGGTCCTGGCTGGTCAGCGAGCCCATGTCGGAGCCCCAGCCGATGCCCGCGTCGAGCTTCATCGCCTTGACGTGGGCGACGAAGCGCCCGACAAACCGGTCGTAGAGCTGGTCGGCCACGAACATCCGCTCCGTCGAGACACACAACTGGCCGGCGTTGGAGAAGCACGCCCGTACGGCGCCCTCGGCGGCGCGCTCGATGTCGGCGTCGCGCAGCACGAGGATGGGGTTCTTGCCGCCCAACTCGAGCGAACAGCCGATCAGCTTGTCGGCGCACTGCTTCGCGATCACCTTGCCGGTGGCGGTCGAACCGGTGAAGCAGACGTAGTCGGAGCCCTCGATCAGCGGCGTGCCCAGATTGCGGCCCGGGCCGGCGACGACGGTCCAGATGTCCTTCGGGAAGCCCGCCTCCTCCAGCAACTGCGCGCCGAGCAGCGCGGTCAGCATCGTCTGGGCGTCGGGCTTGGTGACCACGGCGTTGCCGGCGAGGATCGCGGGCAGACCGTCACACAACGCGAGGGAGAACGGGTAGTTCCACGGCGCGATGATGCCGACGACGCCCTTGGGGACGTGGTTGACCTCCGCGCGGGTCAGGCCCGGGATGACGCCCAGACGCCGCTCGGGGTCGAGGTGCTTGTGCGCGGTGCGGGCGTAGTAGCGCGCCGTCAGCGCGATGTGCAGCGGCTCGTCGAAGGCGTGCTTGCGCGCCTTACCGGTCTCCGAGCAGATGATGTCCATGATCTCGCCCTGGCGATCCAGCACCAGGTCGTGCAACCGCAGCATCTTGGCAGCGCGGTCGTCGATGCTGGTCTGCGCCCAGGCCTGCTGCGCCTTGCGGGCGCGGGCCACCGCGGTGCGTACGTCGTCCTCGCTCGACTGCGGCATCACCGCGAGCGGCTGCCCCGTCGCCGGCGCGTACGTCGTCACGCTCTCCCCGGTCGTCGAGACGATCCGGTCGGTCAGCGCCTTGATGTACTCGGGTTCGAAGGCGTAGCTGCCCTGCGGGTCGTGCTCGGGGTCGACGGGCAGTTCGCCGGACGCCTGATTGCCGGAGTGGCCGGAGGATTGGGTCATGGGCGGGACGATACGCGCCGGTAGCATTTGACACAATGGCCCGTCTTGTAAAGCGGCCCAGGCCCCATGTAACGCGGGGTTATTGCTTGTGTACAAGGGTCAGAACGCCGGAAATCCGCAACAGCACCCGCATTACAAGTCGGGCGAGTCGTTCACGGCCTCCTCCCGGTCCGCCCACGCCAACAGCGGCGCGATGTCGAACGGGTGGTCGTCGATGTCGTGGTGCAGGTCGCCGATCTCGGCATAGCGGGCCGGCACCGTCGCGATCGTGAAGTCGCCGGGCTCGCACGCGTCGACCTCGTCCCAGCGGATCGGGGTCGAAACCGTCGCCTCGGGGTTGCCGCGCACGGAGTACGCCGCGGCGATGGTGTGGTCGCGCGTGTTCTGGTTGTAGTCGACGAAGAGGTCACTCGGGGCTCGGTCCTTGCGCCACCATGTCGTGGTGACCTCGGGATGGCGGCGCTCGATCTCGCGGGCGAAGGCATGCGCCGCGCGGCGTACGTCTGCGAAACCGTGGTCCGGCGGGATCCGCACATAGACATGCATCCCTGAGCCGCCGCTCGTCTTGGGATAGCCGACGGCCCCTAGCTCATCGAGCACCTGGTGCACCACGTGAGCAACCGACTGCACGGTGCCCCACGGGCAGGTCGGTCCCGGGTCGAGGTCGATGCGCCACTCGTCGGGCATTTCGACATGCCCGCGCCGGCTGTTCCACGGGTGGAACTCCACCGTCGACATCTGCACCGCCCAGACAACCTGCGCCAACTCGGTGACGCACAGCTCGTCCGCGGTGCGCTTCCACCGGGGGAAGAAGACCTCGACGGTCTCCATCCAGTCAGGCGCGCCCTTGGGCAGCCGCTTCTGGTGCACCTTCTCCCCCGTCACGCCCGTGGGGAATCGATGCAGCATGCACGGCCGCTCCCGCAGCGCGTTGACGATCCCGTCGCCGACTGCCAGGTAGTACTCGACCAGATCGAGCTTGGTCTCACCGCGCGCCGGGAAGTAGACGCGGTCGGGATTGGAGACGCGTACGACCTTGTCGTCGATCTCCACTTCGACAGCGGGTGCCGAGCTCACGATGAGCCGGTCAGTCGGTGCCGTGCTCGCGGATGAAGGCCAGGATCCGCTCCGAAAGCTCGGGACGGCACACGATCAGGTCCGGCAGCGTGACGTCGTCCTGGTTGTAGAGCAACGGCGAGCCGTCGACGCGGCTGGTGAAGAGTCCCGCCGCACGAGCGACGGCGACCGGGGCGGCGGAGTCCCATTCGTACTGACCGCCGGCGTGGACGTACGCATCGCTGACATCGCGCGTGACCGAGATGACCTTGGCGCCGGCGGATCCCATCGGCACCAGCTCGCCGCCGATCGCCTCCGCGAGCGCCTCGACGAAGGCCGGCGGACGAGTCCGTGAGACGACCAGGCGCGGCTTGCTCGACGACGACGGCGGCACGACCGGCGGCTCACCGGTGTGGAACGTCTTGCCCAGCCCTGGCTGGGCCACCGCTCCGGCAGTCAGGTCGCCCTTCTCCCACAACGCCACGTGCACGGCCCAGTCATCGCGAGGCGGTTCGGAGAACTCACGGGTGCCGTCGAGCGGGTCGATGATCCAGACCCGCTCAGCGGTGTGGCGATCGATGTGCGACGCCGTACCCCGGTGCTCCTCCTCCGAGAGGATCGCGTCGTCGGGGCGGTGCTCGGCGATGACGCGCATCAGGAACTCGTGCGACGCCAGGTCGCCGGCGTCCTTGAGTTCCTTGCCCTCGAGCCCGCCCTCGCGCACCTGGAGGAGCAGTTGCCCCGCCTGCTCGGCGGCCCAGGCCGCGAAGGTGTGGTCGTCGGCATCTGCGGGGACGGGGGTCGGCTCGAAATCGCTCACGGTGTCGAGCCTATCGAGCGGCCCGACCCCGATTCCTACCGGCGTTACCCCCAACTCGACCCGATTCGGGCGGAAGTCAACGGTTGAAGCGCTGCTGGGTCTCGGCGAGGCCGACCGTGATCAGTGACTCGACGGCGTCGGCGGCGTCACCGATCTGGAGCGGCAACTCCTTGCGTTCGGCCGAGGAGTAGTTGGAGAGCACGTAGTCGGCCGGGTCCTGCCGACCGGGCGGACGGCCGATCCCGGCGCGTACGCGGTAGAAGTCGCCGCTACCGAGGGACGAGCGCATCGAGCGCAGGCCGTTGTGGCCGTTGTCGCCACCCCCGAGCTTGATCCGCAGCGTCCCGAAGGCGATGTCGAGCTCGTCGTGGATCGCGATGACGTGATCGGCACCGACCTTGTAGAACTTCGCCAGCGCCGAGACGGGTCCCCCGGACTCGTTCATGTACGTGTGGGGGCGCACCAGGACGACCTTCGGACCTCCGATCGCCAGCCTGCCCTCGACGACGTCGGCCCGCCCGGACTTGTGACGACGAAAGCCCGCCCCCATGCGGGAGGCGAGCTCGTCGTCGACCAGATAGCCGATGTTGTGCCGGGTCCCGGCATAGCGCGTACCGGGGTTGCCCAGCCCGACCACCAGCCAGGTGTCCCCGACCGGTGAGCCGCCGGGCACAGGGTCAGCCCTCGTCGGAGGCGTCCTCGCCGGACTCCTCGGCAGGCGCCTCCTCGGCGGCGGCCTCGGGCTTGTCGTGCTCGATGCCGGCCTCGGCCTCGGCCTCCTCGAGCTCGGCCTCGACCTCGGCGGCGGTCGGCGCGTGCGTCACGTTGACGATCAGCGCCTCGGCGTCGGTGAGCAGCGTCGAACCCGACGGCAGCGCCAGATCGGAGGCGAACACCTGGAAGCCGGCCTCGGCGTCCTCGACG
>DASVMH010000277.1:0-10067 GCA_036384455.1 Marmoricola sp.
CCCCGACGCACCTCGATCGACTTGGTCATCACAACTCCTCAACAACGAGGTGTTGCGTCACTACCTGGGATCCGCCGTGAATTCCCGTCAGAGTTTTGGGGTCTCGGCGCTCAGGCGGTGACGGGGCGCTCGGTCGGGGGGATCGGGGCGGTCAGGTTCGTCGAGCCGGTGAGGTAGGTGTCCACCGCGGCGGCGGCGGAACGGCCCTCGGCGATCGCCCAGACGATCAGGGACTGGCCACGGCCGGCGTCGCCGGCGACGAAGACGCCCTCGACGCTGGTGGCGTAGTCGGCGTCACGCGCGATGTTGCCGCGCTCGTCGAGCTCGACACCGAGCTGCTCGACCAGGCCGGGCCGTTCGGGTCCGGTGAAGCCCATCGCGAAGAGGACGAGCTGGGCCGGGATCTCCCTCTCGGTGCCCTCGACGGGCGCGAACTTGGCGTCCACCTCGACCACACGCAGCGCGCGGACGTTGCCGTCCTCGTCCCCGAGGAACTCGGTGGTCGAGATCGCATAGACGCGGTCGCCGCCCTCCTCGTGTGCGGAGGAGACCCGGAAGGTCATGGGGTACGTCGGCCACGGCTGTCCGGCCGGACGGTCCTCCGGCGGGCGGCCCATGATCTCGAGCTGGGTGATCGACCGGGCGCCCTGGCGGATCGCGGTGCCGAGGCAGTCGGCGCCGGTGTCGCCGCCGCCGATGATGATGACGTCCTTGTCGTCGGCGCGAATCTGGTCCGGCACCTCCTGACCGAGCGAGACCCGGTTGGACTGCGGGAGGTACTCCATCGCCTGGTGGATGCCGCCGAGCTCACGGCCGGGCACCGGCAGGTCCCGCGGCACGGTCGAGCCGATGGCGAGGACGACCGCGTCATAGCGCTCGCGGAGCTGGGCACCGGTCAGGGTCTCCCCCACCGCGACACCCGAACGGAAGACGGTGCCCTCGCGCCGCATCTGGTCCAGACGGCGGTCGAGGACCTTCTTCTCCATCTTGAACTCAGGGATGCCGTAGCGCAGCAGACCGCCGGGCTTGTCGGCCCGCTCGTAGACCGCGACGGTGTGTCCGGCACGGGTCAGTTGTTGTGCCGCGGCCAGGCCGGCGGGACCGGAGCCGATGACGGCCACGGTCTTGCCGGTGAGCCACTCGGGGGCCTGCGGGCGTACGCCGCCGGAGGCCCAGGCGTGCTCGACGATCGAGACCTCGACGTTCTTGATCGTGACCGGGTCCTGGTTGATCCCGAGCACACATGCGGTCTCACACGGCGCAGGACAGAGCCGCCCGGTGAACTCCGGGAAGTTGTTGGTGGCGTGCAGGCGCTCCATCGCGCCGTCCCAGTCGTCGCGGAAGACGAGGTCGTTCCACTCCGGGATGATGTTGCCCAAGGGGCAGCCCTGGTGGCAGAACGGGATGCCGCAGTCCATGCAGCGCGATGCCTGCGTCTTGATGATCGGCAGCAGCGCCTTCCCGGGGCCACCGGGGTAGACCTCGTTCCAGTCGTGCACCCGTTCGTCGACCGGACGCCGCTCGGCGACCTCACGGCCGTGGTTCAAGAAGCCTCGGGGGTCAGCCATGCAGCACCTCCATGATCCGGGCGGCGGTCTCGTCCTCGTCGAGGCCCTCCTCGCGGGCCTCCTCACGAGCTTCGAGCACGCGCTTGTAGTCACTGGGCATCACCCGGGTGAAGCGCGACACTGCGCTCCCCCAGTCATCGAGGAGTTCTCGCGCGACGACCGAGTCGGTCTCCTCGGCGAAGCGGGTGAGCAACTCGCGCAGCTCCTCGGCAGCGGCGTCGCCGAGCTCCGAGAGCGGCTCGGCCTCGACCAGTTCGGGGTTCACTCGCTGCGGCTTGAGATCGAGCACGTACGCGTACCCGCCGCTCATGCCGGCGGCGAAGTTGCGCCCGGTGCGACCCAGCACGACCACCCGACCGCCGGTCATGTATTCGCAGCCGTGGTCGCCCACGCCCTCGGTGACGACGGTGGCACCGGAGTTGCGCACGCAACAGCGCTCGCCGACCCCGCCGCGGATGAAGATCTCACCCGAGGTCGCACCGTAGGCGATCGTGTTTCCGGCGATGATCTGCTCGTCGGAGGCGAAGGTCGCGGCTCGGTCCGGGCGCACCACGATGCGTCCACCCGACAGGCCCTTGCCGACGTAGTCGTTGGCGTCGCCCTCGAGCCGCAGCACGATGCCCTTGGGCAGGAACGCACCGAACGACTGCCCGGCCGAGCCGGTCAGGGTGATGTCGATGGTGCCCTCGGGCAGGCCCTCGCCGCGGTAGCGCTTGGTCAGCTCGTGGCCGAGCATCGTGCCGACGGTGCGGTTGACGTTGCGCACCTCGAGCTGTGCTCGTACGGGCTCGCCGTGGTCCAGGGCGGGCGCGGCGATCTCGATCAGCTGGTTGTCCAGCGCTTTGTCGAGGCCGTGGTCCTGGCCGGTGGTGTTTCGCAACGAAGCGCCCTCAGGCAGCTCGGGCACGTGGAAGATCGGCTCGATGTCGAGACCGCTGGCCTTCCAGTGGTTGATCGCCCGGGTGGCGTCGAGGACCTCGGCGTGCCCGATCGCCTCGTCGAGGCTGCGGAAGCCGAGCTCGGCGAGGATCTCGCGCACCTCCTCCGCGATGTACTCGAAGAAGTTCACGACGAATTCGGGCTTGCCGGAGAAACGCTCGCGCAGGACGGGGTTCTGCGTCGCCACGCCGACCGGACAGGTGTCGAGGTGACACACCCGCATCATGATGCAGCCGGAGACCACGAGCGGTGCGGTCGCGAAGCCGTACTCCTCGGCCCCGAGCAACGCGGCGACGACCACGTCACGGCCGGTCTTGAGCTGGCCGTCGGTCTGCACCACGATCCGGTCGCGCAGGCCGTTGAGCAGCAGCGTCTGCTGGGTCTCGGCCAGGCCGAGCTCCCACGGGCCGCCCGCGTGCTTGAGCGAGGTCAGCGGCGATGCGCCGGTGCCGCCGTCGTGGCCGGAGATCAGCACCACGTCGGCATGCGCCTTGGACACACCCGCCGCGACGGTGCCGACACCGACCTCGGCGACGAGCTTCACATGCACTCGCGCCGAGGGGTTGGCGTTCTTGAGGTCGTGGATCAGCTGGGCGAGATCCTCGATCGAGTAGATGTCGTGGTGCGGCGGCGGGCTGATCAGACCGACGCCGGGCGTGCTGTGCCGGGTCTTGGCCACCCACGGGTAGACCTTGTGACCGGGCAGCTGCCCACCCTCACCGGGCTTGGCGCCCTGCGCCATCTTGATCTGGATGTCGTCGGAGTTGGTGAGGTACTCGCTCGTGACGCCGAACCGACCGGAGGCGACCTGCTTGATCGCCGAGCGCCGCTCGGGGTCGTAGAGCCGCTCGGGGTCCTCGCCACCCTCACCGGTGTTGGACTTCGCGCCCAGCCGGTTCATCGCGATCGCGAGGGTCTGGTGGGCCTCCATGCTGATCGAGCCGTACGACATCGCGCCGGTCGAGAAGCGCTTGACGATCTCGGAGACCGGCTCGACCTCATCGATCGGGATCGAACCCCTGTCCTTGAACCGGAACAGCCCGCGCAGCGTCATGAGCTTCTCGGCCTGGTCGTCGACGGCCTTCGTGTACTGCTTGAAGACGTCGTAGCGCCCGGACCGGGTCGCGTGCTGGAGCCGGAAGACGGTCTCGGGGTTGAACAGGTGCAGTTCGCCCTCACGGCGCCATTGGTACTGCCCGCCCATCTTGAGCGTGCGGTGCGCCGGCGCGATGCCGTCGACGGGGTACGCCGTGCGGTGCCGGCGGGCGACCTCCTCGGCGATCACGTCGAGCCCGATGCCGCCGAGCTTGGAGGTGGTGCCGGTGAAGTAGCGGTCGACGAGATCCTCGGAGAGCCCGAGGGCCTCGAAGATCTGCGCGCCGGTGTAGGACGCGACGGTGGAGACGCCCATCTTGGACATCACCTTGAGCACGCCTTTGCCGAGCGCCTTGACGAGGTTCTTGACCGCGACCTCGGGCTCGGCACTGACGTAGTACGCATCGCGGGCGAGGTCCTCGACGGACTCCATCGCGAGGTAGGGGTTGACCGCGGCCGCGCCGTAGCCGATCAACGTGGCCACGTGGTGCACCTCGCGGACGTCGCCGGCCTCGACGAGCAGCCCGACCTGGGTGCGGGTCTTCTCCCGGACCAGGTGGTGGTGCACGGCGGCGGTGAGCAGCAACGACGGGATCGGCGCGCGGGTGGCGTCACCGTGCCGGTCGGAGAGCACGATGATCCGCGCCCCGCCGGCGATGGCGGCGCTGACCTCGGCGCACAACTCATCGAGCCGGGCCGCCAGGGCACGGCCGCCGCCGGTCACGTCGTAGAGGCCGCGGACGATGTGCACGTTGAAGCCGGGCATGTCTCCGTGGCGGTTGATGTGCCGGATCTTCGCCAATTCGTCGTTGGTGATGACGGGGAACGGCAGCACCACCTGGCGACAACTGGCAGGCCCCGACTCGAGCAGGTTCGACTCCGGGCCGATGCTGCCGTTGAGGCTGGTGACCAGCTCCTCACGGATCGCGTCGAGCGGCGGGTTGGTGACCTGGGCGAAGAGCTGCGCGAAGTAGTCGAACAGCAGCCGCGGCCGGTCGGAGAGCACCGCAACGGGCGTGTCGGTGCCCATCGAACCGATCGGCTCGGCGCCGGTGTTGGCCATCGGCGTGAGCAGGACCCGCAGCTCCTCCTCGGTGTAGCCGAAGATCTGCTGGCGCCGGGTCACCGACGCGTGGGTGTGCACGATGTGCTCGAGCTCGGGGAGCTCGGGGAGCTTGATCAGGCCGGCATGCAGCCATTCGTCGTACGGCTGCTCGCTCGCGAGCTCGGACTTGATCTCCTCGTCCTCGATGATCCGGTGCTCCTCGGTGTCGACGAGGAACATCCGGCCAGGCTGCAGCCGACCCTTGCGGACGATCGAGGCGGGGTCGATGTCGAGCACGCCGACCTCGGAGGCGAGCACCACGAGGCCGTCGTCGGTCACCCAGAAGCGCGAGGGGCGCAGGCCGTTGCGGTCGAGCACGGCGCCCACCTGGGCCCCGTCGGTGAAGACGACGCAGGCGGGGCCGTCCCATGGCTCCATCAACGAGGAGTGGAATTCGTAGAACGCCCGGCGCTTGGAGTCCATCTCGGCGTGGTTCTCCCACGCCTCCGGGATCATCATGAGCACCGAGTGCGGCAACGAGCGGCCCCCGAGATGGAGCAGCTCGAGCACCTCGTCGAACGACGCGGAGTCGGACGCGCCGGGCGTGCAGATCGGGAAGAGTCGCTGCAGGTCGCCGGGGATCAGCTCCGAGCGGAGCAGCGCCTCACGGGCCCGCATCCAGTTGCGGTTGCCCATCACCGTGTTGATCTCACCGTTGTGCGCGATGAAGCGGAACGGGTGCGACAGCGGCCAGCTCGGGAAGGTGTTGGTCGAGAAGCGGGAGTGCACGACAGCGATCGCCGACTCGACCCGCTCGTCGACCAGGTCGGGGAAGACGTGGTCGAGCTGGTCGGTGGTGAGCATTCCCTTGTAGACGATGGTCCGGCTCGACAGCGACGGGAAGTAGACGTCGGTCTCGTGCTCGGCGCGCTTGCGCAGGCAGAACGCGAGTCGCTCCAGGCCCATCCCCAGCACCGAGCCACCGCGCGAGGCGACGAAGAGCTGGTGGAAGCTCGGCATGCACTCGCGTGCGGTGGCACCCAGCGACGACGGCTCGACGGGGACCTCACGCCAGCCGAGCACCGTGAGGTGCTCCTCGCCGGCGATCTCCTCGATGCGCCGGCGGGTCTTGGCGACCTCTTCGGCATCACCCGGGATGAACGCGGTGCCCACGGCGTACTTGTGCGCGCCGGGCAGCTCGAAGCCTGCCTCGGTGGCCACGGCCCGCAAGAAGCGGTCCGGCACCTGCATGAGGATGCCGGCACCGTCGCCGGAGTTGGCCTCGGCACCCGCGGCACCGCGGTGCTCGAGGTTGCGCAACGCCGTGAGCGCCTTGACCACGATGTCGTGGCTGGGCGCACCCGTCAGGGTCGCGACAAAAGCGACACCGCATGCGTCGTGCTCGTGCTGGGCGTCGTAGAGGCCCTGGGGCGAAGGGAATGCCTGCATTGCACCCTCCCGTCGTCGTCGGCGTGCACGCTCCGGCACGCTCCCCAGATGAGTGGTGAGGCACGAGAGATGCACGAGGCTGACATGAGCTTGTGCTCCGCACTGTGATCTGGGACGACCTTGGCCCAAGGCGGAAACGCCAATCTACCCCAGACCCTGCCGCCCGCGCTCAGGTGTTTCGCGTAGCGGTCACCCCTCGCGCCCCACCAGGCTCACTCGTAACAGTCCTGGTCACCACGCTGCAGGAACAGGTCCGTGACGGGCCCGTTGCCCTCGTTGGAGAACGCGAACCGGTAGTCGATCTCCGGCCGGGCACCCTTGGGGCTGAGTCGCACGAACCATCCGTTCGCCGACGACGTGGCCCGTGGGTACGCCTTGTGCGCGGCCGCGGCGCTGCTGCCGTTGTGGATCCCGTCGACCGTGCGCGTGCGCTTGCCGGCGAAGATCGCGACCACACCGTGGTCCCACGAGACGTAGCCGGTGACACCCGGGTCGGATTTCACCTTGAAGGTGGCCGCGCAGCCGGACCTCTTGTGGTTGATGACGTGCAACGTGACCGCACCCGTGCGCTTCAGGGCCGCGACGCTCATCCCCAGCCGGATCGGCCCGTAGCCGGTGTGCGTGAGTGTGCCCGCCGCGCGTGGTCGCTGCGACGGCTGCTCCGAGGGCACCGGGGTCGCAGACGTGGTTGCGGCTCCGGTGGGCGCCGGGGTCGCTGAGTCCGACACCACCTCGGCCTGCGTGGGGCTGGCTGGTGCCGTGGGGCTGTTCGACTGCGTCTTCGCCGCAGCCGCGTCGCCATTCGACGAGCAGGCGCTCAGCGACGTCAGAGCGATCAGGGCCGTTGCCGCGAGCGCGGCCGTACGCGTTTGTGTGTGGTGCACCGAGACTCCTCAGATCGGGCCGCCGGTCGCGGCTCTCACCACCTACGACGCGGAAGCCTCTCCAGAAGTTGCTTCTTCTTCCGGAGCCGGCTCTGCCGGGGCCCCGTCGCGATACGGGGACTCCTCACGGGTGTCGGGCTTGCGGTGCCGGCGCCCGATCACGATGAAACAGATCGCGGCGACGGTGAAGCACACGATCGAGGTCCAGTCGTTGAAGCGCAGCCCGAGGAAGTGGTCGCCGTCGGCGGCCCGGTCGATGCGGAGGTACTCCACCCAGAAGCGGCCCGCCGTGTAGCACATGACGTAGAGCGCGAAGCAACGTCCGAAGCCGAGCCGCAGCTTGCGGTCCAGCCAGAGCACCACGCCCATCGCGCCGAGGTCCCACAGGCATTCGTAGAGGAACGTCGGGTGGAAGGTGGCGTAGTTCTCGAAGCCGTCGGGTCGGTGCTCGGGGTCGATCTTCAACCCCCACGGCAGCGTCGTCGGCTTGCCGAAGAGCTCCTGGTTGAAGTAGTTGCCCCAGCGCCCGATCGCCTGGGCCAGCAGGAGTGCGGGCGCGAGCGCGTCCATCAGCGTGGGCAGCCGGAGGCCCATCCGGCGACACGCGATCCAGCCGCCGAGGACACCGCCCGCGATCGCACCCCAGATCCCGAGACCGCCGTGCCAGACCTCGAGGGCCTGGACGGGGTGCTTGCCCGCCCCGAAGTAGAGGTCGTGGTCGGTCATCACGTGGTAGGCCCGGGCCCCGACGAGCCCGAACGGCACCGCCCACAACGCGACATCCGCGACCTGCCCGTCCGTGCCTCCGCGCGCTATCCAGCGGCGGTTGCCGAGCCACACGGCGGCGATGACGCCGGCGATGATGCACAGCGCGTACGCGCGGATCGGGATCGGTCCGAGATGCCAGACCCCTTGGCCGGGGCTGGGCAGGAAGAGCGGCAACATTCAGGCGGCCTCGTCGTCGAGCAGCCGTTTGATGTCGGCTGCGATGTGGGTCGCGGAGGTGTCTCCGGACCAGAGCAATCGTGCCTTGTCCCCCGCGAGGGCGTACACGTGGCTCGTGTGCTCCACGGCGTACCCGCCGCTCGAGAGCTTCTCCCCCTTCTTGAAGAAGATGCCCAACGGCTTCGCGACCTGCTGCAACTGCGGCAGCGTGCCGGTCAGGCCGAGGAAGTGGCTGTCGTAGCGCTTGAGGTAGCGGGTCAGGGTGGCCGGGTCGTCACGCGCCGGGTCGGTGGTCACGAACACGACGCGGATCCTGTCGCGATCCGCGCTCGGCAGGTGGAGGTACGCCGAGGTCAACTGGCTCATCACGAACTTGCAGATGTCGGGGCAGAACGTATAGCCGAAGAACACGATGTCGAGGTCGCGGTCGTCCTTGGCCAAGGTGAATGCGGAACCGGTGTTGTCGGTCAACGAGACGGCCGGGACCGTGAAGGGCGGGTCGATGACCCGTCCGGTGTAGGCCCCCGAACTCGAGCCACCACATCCGGCGAGCACGATCACGAGGGCGATGCCGCCGAGCAGGGCCGCGCCCCGGCGCATCGGTTCACGCATCCGAGCGGACTCCTGCGGCCAGATCCTCGGTGAGTGCGCGCAGCGCCGCCAGGCCCCGGGCCCGATCGCCGTTCGCGTCGAGGATGGTGCGGACGAACGCCGAGCCGACGATGACCGCATCCGCATATCCCGCGATCTCGGCAGCCTGCTGCCCGTTGGACACACCGAGGCCCACACCGACCGGCACGGGCGAGACCGCCTTGGTCCGTGCGACCAGCGGCTCGGCGAGCGCGCTCGTGGACGTACGGGCGCCGGTCACCCCCATCACCGCCGTCGCATAGACGAAGCCTCGGCAGGCGGCCGTCGTCATCGCGATCCGCTCGTCGGTCGACGAGGGCGCGACGAGGAAGACCTTGTCGAGGTCGTGTTGGTCGGCGGCCGCGATCCACTCCGCGCCCGAGTCCGGGGTCAGGTCGGGGGTGATCAGGCCCGCTCCCCCGGCAGAGCCGAGGTCTGCGGCGAAGCGCGACACACCGTACTGCTCAATGGGGTTCCAGTAGGTCATCACGACCGTCGGCGCTCCGGTCGCGGCGACCGCCTCGACCACACGCAGCACGTCGCGCGTGCGCACCCCGCCCTCGAGCGCCTGCTGGGCGGCCGCCTGGATCGTCGGGCCGTCCATCACGGGGTCGCTGTAGGGCAGCCCGATCTCGATGATGTCGCAGCCCGCCTCCACCATCAGCCGGATCGCCTCGATCGAGCCGTCGACGTCGGGGAAGCCGGCGGGCAGGTAGCCGACGAGCGCGGCCCGCCCCTCCGCCTTCGCCCGCTCGATGGCCGCGGTGGTGGGCGATGTGCTCATCGCGCGTCCGCCTTCCCGAGACCGAACCAGTCCACGGCGGTGCCCATGTCCTTGTCACCGCGGCCGGAGAGGTTGATCAGGATCGTCCAACCCGGGTGCGTCTTCGCGAGCCGCAGGGCTCCGGCGACGGCGTGGGCGGACTCGATCGCGCAGATGATCCCCTCGGTGCGGGCCAGCAGCGCGAGCGCGTCCATCGCCTCCTTGTCCGTCACCGGCTCGTACGTCCCGCGGCCCGACTTCGCCAGGTGGCTGTGCTGCGGGCCGACGCCGGGATAGTCGAGGCCGGCCGAGATCGAATGCGACTCGATGGTCTGGCCGTCCTCGTCCTGCAGGACGTACGTGCGGGCGCCGTGGAGCACACCGATCGCACCCTCGCTGATCGTCGCGGCGTGGCGAGGGGTGTCGACGCCCTCGCCGCCGGCCTCGTATCCGTGGATGGCGACACCGGGGTCGTCGATGAAGGCCGTGAACAGCCCGATGGCGTTGGATCCGCCACCGACGCAGGCCGCGACGGCGTCGGGCAGCGCGCCGGTCATCTCGAGGCACTGGGCGCGTGCCTCGTCACCGATGCCGCGACAGAAGTCGCGCACCATCGCGGGGAACGGGTGCGGACCGGCGGCCGTGCCGAAGCAGTACGCCGTGTGGTCGACGCTGGCGACCCAGTCGCGGATCGCCTCGTTGATCGCGTCCTTGAGGGTGCGGCTGCCGGAGGTGACGGCGACGACCTC
>DASVMH010000278.1:0-6206 GCA_036384455.1 Marmoricola sp.
AGTCGAGGAACTCCTTCGATGCGCCGTCGAAGAGGAGGTGTGCCTCGTCGAAGAAGAACACGAGCTTCGGCTTGTCGGGATCGCCCACCTCGGGAAGGTCGTGATAAAGGTCGGCGAGCAGCCACATCAAGAACGTCGAGAACAACGCCGGCCGATCCTGCAGGTTGGGCAGCTCGACCAGCGAGATCAGGCCCTTGCCGTCCGGGGTCGTCTGCAACAGGTCGGTGGTGGCGAACTCCGGCTCGCCGAAGAACGCGTCGGCCCCCTGGTCCTCGAAGGCGATCAGCTCACGCAGGATCACACCTGCGGTGGCCGACGACAGCCCTCCCAGATCCTTGAGGTCCGCCTTGCCCTCGTCGGAGACGAGGTACTTCACGACCTCGCGCAGGTCGGCGAGGTCGAGCAGCGCGAGTCCGGCCTTGTCGGCATAGTGGAAGACGAGCCCCAGCGACGACTCCTGCGTGTCGTTGAGCCCGAGCACCTTCGACAGGAGCGTCGGCCCGAAGGCACTCATCGTGACGCGAAGCGGAATACCGGTGCCCTGACCACCGAGGGCGAAGAACTCCACCGGGAAGCCGGTGGCCTGCCACTGCTGACCGACCGAGGCCGCCCGCTCCTTGAGCTTGTCACTCTCCTGCCCGGGCACGGAGAGTCCCGACAGGTCTCCCTTCACGTCGGCGGCGAAGACCGGGACGCCGGCCGACGAGAGCTGTTCGGCGAGCAGCTGCAGCGTCTTCGTCTTGCCGGTGCCCGTGGCGCCCGCGACGAGGCCGTGTCGGTTGAGCATCCCGAGCGGGATCTTGATCTCGACGTCCGACTGGGTCGTCGCATCGAGCATCAGCCCGCCGAGCTCGAGGACGGCGCCCTCGAACTGGTATCCCGCACGTACGGCGGTCGAGATCGGATCGGATGCACCCGGCTGCTGCGTCATGGGCCACAGAGTATGCCTGCCGCGAGCCGTTGCGGACGCTTCCCGTATGGCGTACGACGCCTCCTTATGATGATCCAGTGATCTTCAAGCGCGTCGGCGACGGGCGGCCCTATCCGCCCCACGGCCTCAGTCCCCGCGACTGGGCCGCGCTCCCGCCACGCCCCGTCCGGCTCGACGAGCTCGTGACCACGAAGGACACCCTGCAACTCGCCGCGCTGTTGGACGAGGACTCGACATTCTTCGGCGATCTCTTCGCCCATGTCATCCAGTGGGGCGACGACCTCTACCTCGAGGACGGCCTCCATCGGGCACTGCGCGCGGCGCTCCAACAGCGCCACGTCGTCCACGCACGCGTTCACGTCGTCGATGGCGGACCAGCGGGCGGGTCCGTGTGAGCGCGCCCCCGGGTCGACACGCCACGACCGCGGTGACGCTCGGCGTCCTGGTCCTCGTCGTGATCGCCATCGGCTGGTGGGGTCTGCACAAACTGACCGCGCCGTTCCCCGATCAGTCCGCGTCCGACTCCCCCACGTGCAGTAAGGCGGAGACCTCCCACACGAAGTACGTCCACACCGACGACGTCACCGTGAGCGTCTACAACGCCGGCACCCGGCAGGGCTACGCGAACCTCACCCTGCAGCGCCTCGAGGCGCGCGGCTTCCACCCGGGCTCGGTTGCCAACGCCCCCGCGGGCACCAAGGTCGCCAAGGCACGAGTGCTCACCACGGAGGCCGACAGCGCCGCGGCGAAACTGGTGGCCCGCAATCTCGGCAAGCACATCAAGGTCGAGGTCGTGGACGAGGAGTACGGCCCCGGGGTCGACGTGCTCGTCGGCGACGGCCTGCACGGGCTCAACCCCGACGCGCCGAAGCGGATCAAGCTCGCGAAGCCGATCACCGACTGCGTGCCGGTCGAGTAGCTCAGCCCGCCGTCGTGTCGGGAGGCGGCGGCCCTGTCGGCTGCTCCCGTCCGAGCCAGCTCGCGAGTCGGCCACCCTGGGAGACCGCGCGCAGCCTCGCCTCCGTGCGCTCCCGGAGCCGGCGCGGCGTGACCACGACGAGGTCGTCGCCCCGGCGGAGCACGGTGCGCCCCTCGGGCACCAGGGTCTCCCCGTCCCGCACGATCATCGCCACCGACGCACCGCGCGGCAGGCGCAGTTCGGCGACCTCCACGCCATGCAGCCGAGAACGCGGCGAGATCGTCACCTGGAGCAGGTCGGCGGCGACGCGCTCGAGCGGCGCCGCCTCGACATCGAGATCGCGCGGCTCCGAACGACGCGCCACCTTCAACCTCCGCGCCACCGTCGGGAGGGTCGGGCCGGTGAGCAGCGTGTCGACGACGACGAGCACGAACACGACGTTGAAGAGGCGGTGGGCATGTGGGACGTCTGCAGCGAGCGGGATGGTCGCGAGCACGATCGGTACGGCACCGCGCAGACCCGCCCAACTGATGAAGGTCGCCTCGCGCCAGGGCAGCGGCCGCGCCAGCATGCTCAGCGCCACCGACAACGGCCGCGCGAGCAGCGCGAGGGCGAGGCAGGCCGCGATGCCCGTCCACCAGACTCCGGCCGAGAATTCCTGCGGCGAGGCGAGCAGACCGAGCATGACGAACAACCCGATCTGGGCCAGCCAGGCGATGCCCTCGCTGAAGGAGCGGGTGGCTGCTCGGTGGGGCAGCTCGGTGTTGCCGAGGACCAGCGCGGCGACGTAGACCGCCGCGAATCCCGAGCCGTGCAGGGCGGCGACGCCGGCGTACGAGAGCACCGCGATCGCGAGGACCGCAAGTGGGTAGAGACCTGAGCTGGGCAGGGCGGCCCGCTTCATCACCTTCGCGCCGGCGTAACCGATGATGAGCCCACCGGCAACGCCGAGACCCAATTCGCCCACGATCTTCCCGAGCAGTTCGAGGGCGTCATGCGCGCCACCGGCGCCACCGCCGGCACTGACCGCCGTGACAAGGACCACCGTCGGGGCGTCGTTGAGCCCCGACTCCGCCTCGAGCACGGAGGTCACCCGTCGCGGCAGGGGCACCCGGCGCAGCATCGAGAAGACGGCCGCCGCGTCGGTCGGGGAGGTGACCGCTCCGAGCAGCACCGCCAGTTGCCAACTCATCCCGAGCGCGACGTGTGCGAACACCGCTACGACGAAGACGCTGCCCGCGACGCCGACGGTGGCCAGCGACAGCCCCAGACCCATCACCGGCCGCATCTGCGCCCACGATGTCGTCAGGCCACCCTCGGCGAGGATGAGGATGAGAGCCGCGAAGCCGAGCGCGTGGGCGACCTCGGCGTCGTCGAAGCGGATCCCCAGCCCGGCGTCGCCGAGGGCCACGCCGATCAGCAGATAGACCAGCAACGAGGGCAGCCCGACCCGCACCGAGGCGCGTACGGCGAGGATCGCCAACAACAGCACCGCGGAGCCCGCCAGGAGGACCTGGTCGAGGGTGTGTACGTCGAGTGTCATCAAGGCACCTCGGCGATCGGGTGGGGTCGTGCCCGATTCTATCGGTGCTCGCCGAACAACCGTTCCCGGCGCGGTTTCCTGTGAATTCTCCCGTTTTCCGGAATCCCCCGTCCTGTCGCGGCACGATGTTGTCCGGGAGGGAGAACCCATGTTTTGTCATATCCGCATGTCCGGAGGGAGGGGCCGATCACTGGTCCTTTTCCTCACCTGCGCACTCGTTGCGCTGACCCCCGCACTCGGGACGGGGTCGGCCTCAGCGGTGCCGCGCCGAGAGTCGGCGCAAACCATCACGCTGCTCAAGGTGCCGGCCTGCTCGGCGTTCCTCGGCGCCCGCAAGCTCGGCGCGAAGATGAACGTCAACGGCCAGACGGTGTACGCCTGCGGGCCCAGGCCCAACTATGCAGGTCTCCTGGGCCGCCTCTTCGACGTGTTGGCAACGGTGTTCCCGTACCGACACTCGATCGCCCGCTACCCCGGGTATCAGTGTGTCGAGCTGACGTCGCGCTATCTCGCGGCGGCGTACGGCGCGCACACCGGACCCGGCACGGTGAACGGCGCCCAGGTCGTCGACAACTACGCCCGGCGCTATCCGAACCTGTTCCGGAAATTCGCCAACGGCAACCGTCGGCACCCACCTCAGCCCGGGGACGTGATCAGCTTCTCGACGAACCCCGGCTTCCACGGCGTGGGCCACACCGGCGTCGTCGCGAAGTCGTCGATCAGTCGCAAGGGCAACGGTCACATCGTCGTCATGGAGCAGAACTACGGCGGTAAGACCGGCAAGAAGGGCTGGCACACGTACCACGTGAAGCACTTCCGGGTGATCTGGAAGCAGAAGCCGTACATGAAGTGGCTGCATCGTCGGTCGTGACCTGAGCTAGAACCTGTTCTAGTTCTCGCGTAGTCTCACCCCATGAGTACTGCGCTGCCCGAGGTCGTGTCCTCCGCTGATGTCACGGCATGGTCCGACGAGGTGGACGTCGTCGTCGTCGGCTTCGGCATCAGCGGAGGTTGCGCCGCTCTCGAGGCTGCCCGCGCGGGCGCACGGGTGATCCTGCTCGAGCGGGCGGCGGAGTACGGCGGCACGTCGGCGATGGCCGGCGGCCACTTCTACCTCGGCGGCGGCACGGCCGTCCAGAGGGCCGTCGGCGTCGAGGACTCCGCCGAGGAGATGTTCAAGTACCTGATGGCGGTGTGCCGCGAGCCCGACGAGCAGAAGATCCGCGCCTTCAGCGACGACAGCGTGGAGCACTTCGATTGGATCGAGGCGCTCGGCATGCAGTTCGAGCGCTCCCTCTACCCGCACAAGGCGGTCATCCAGCCGGGCACGGAGGGCCTGATGTTCACGGGCAACGAGAAGGTGTGGCCCTTCTTCCAGGAGGCCGTCCCTGCTCCGCGTGGTCACAAGGTGCCCAAGCCCGGTGACACCGGTGGCGCCAGGATCGTCCTGGACGCCCTCGCCGCCCGGATCGCGGAGACCGACATCGACGTGCGCTACGAGACCGGCGCGACCAACCTCGTCGAGACCGCCGATGGTGTCGCCGGGATCGGATGGCGCCGCTATGACGAACGCGGCTTCATCAGGGCGCGCGCAGTGATCATCGCCGCGGGTGGTTACGTCGGGAACGACGAGATGATCGCCGAATACACCCCGCAGCTCGGCTCGAAACTGATGCCGCTCGCGTCGACCTACGACGACGGCCTCGGGATCCGCCTGGGCGCCTCGGTCGGAGGCGAGTTGCGGATGATGGATCAGGCGTTCATCACCGCGCCGTTCTACCCGCCCGAGAAGCTGGTCACCGGCATCGTGGTGAACAAGGAGGGCAAGCGCTTCGTCGCCGAGGACAGCTACCACTCACGGACGTCCGGGTTCGTGATGGATCAGCCGGATCACGCGGCCTACCTCATCGTCGACTCGGCCCACATCGAACATCCCGACTTCCCGCTGTGTCCTTTCATCGATGGGTGGGAGACGGTTGCGGAGATGGAGCAGGCCCTCGGTGTTCCGGTCGGCGCACTCGAGAAGACGCTGTCCTCGTACAACGAACATGCGCGCAACGGCGAGGACCCCGAGTGTCACAAGCAGCCGCCGTGGGTGGAGCCGCAGGACCAGGGCCCTTGGGGGGCGTACGACCTCACGCTCGGCAAGGCGCTCTATGCGGGCTTCACGATGGGTGGGCTGCGAGTCGATCTCGACGGCCGCGTCCAGCGCCCCGACCTCACCGTCATCGACGGTCTCTACGCCGCCGGCGCGTGCGCGGTCAACATCGCCCAGGACGGCAAGGGATACGCCTCCGGCACCCAACTCGCCGAGGGTTCCTACTTCGGCCGCCGGGCGGGGCGGCACGCAGCGCAGCAACCCATGTAACGCGGGGTTATTGCCTGTGCACAAGGGCCAGGACAGGTGATTTCCGCACCAACACCCCACTTACATGTACGCCAGCGTTGGTGGGCCTGAGCAGCGTCCTGCGGCTTGTACACAAGCACGAGAGCTTGTGTACAAGGGTCGGCCGGGCCGAGACGCGCACCAGCACCCCACATACAAGGGCGCGCCACCAGGAGATGTGTCAAAGTGCACGGCATGACGAGCCGCATGCAGGTCGCCCAGCGCGCGAACGTGCCGCCGTTCCACGTCATGGATCTGCTGGCCGCCGCGAACGCCCGGCAGCGCAGCCACGGCGACATGTGCAACCTGGTCGCTGGCCAACCCTCGACCGGCGCCCCCGCCCCCGTACGAGAAGAGGCCAAGCGCCTCATCGACGAGGATCTGCTCGGCTATACCGTCGCGATCGGCGTGCCCGAGTTGCGCGAGG
>DASVMH010000279.1:0-13793 GCA_036384455.1 Marmoricola sp.
AGGATCGCCGCGCCCGGCACACAGGGATTTCTCGGAAACGCGAGGTGTAGTCGGGGCATGGACTCGACAACACCCCCGAACGGTTCAGAGAACACGGCCGACACCGCCGACACCACCGCGCTCCCGCCCGTCCCGCCGCAGCCGCCGACACCCCCGGCCGGCCCGTACGCCGGGCAGCACGCCCACCCGTCGGCAGGCAGGCGTATCGCCGCCGCCGTCGGAGCCGCCGCGCTGGTGGTCGGGGCCGGTGTCGGTGGTCTCGCCGTCGGTCGCGCGACCGTCGGCGGCCAGAGCCAGCAACCGACGTCGATGAGCACCACGTCCCCGACCACCCCCTTCGAGGGGGAGCAGGGCGGTAGCGGCTATGGCTACGGGTACGGCTACGCCCAGCCGTACGGCGGCGGCCAGACCCAGCAACAGTTCGGGCAGCAGTTCGGACAGCAATCCGGCGAGGACTCGAGCGCCGAGTCGTCCTCCACGGCGTCCTCGAGCCAGATCACCGGCCTGGTCCGCATCCAGACGACCATGGCGTACGAGGACGGCGAGGGCGCGGGCACCGGGATGATCCTCACCAGCGACGGCGAGGTGCTCACCAACCACCACGTCGTCGAGGGCGCGACCAAGATCGTCGCGACGGTGATGAGCACCGGCAAGACGTACGACGCGAAGGTGGTCGGCACCGACGCGACCGCCGACGTCGCCGTGATCCAGCTCGAGGGCGCCTCGGGCCTGAGCACGGTCAAGACCGACACCGACTCCCCCTCGGTGGGCGACAGCGTGACCGCGGTCGGCGACGCCAACGGCACCACCGAACACCTCACCGCATCACCCGGCACCGTGAGCGCGCTGGCGCAGACCATCACCACCTCCTCCGAAGGGGGCGACGAGGGCGAGACGCTGCACAACCTGATCGAGATCGCCGCGAACGTCGTCGGTGGCGACTCCGGCGGTGCCGTCTACGACTCCGACGGCGAGGTCGTGGGGATGACCACGGCCGCCTCGACCACGCAGTCGATCGGGTACGCCATCCCGATCAAGACCGCCCTCGACGTCGCCGAGGACCTCGAGAACAAGGTCAGCGACTCCGACTACGCGTACGGCCGGCCGGCCTTCCTCGGCATCGCGCTGTCCACGCGGAGCACGTCCCCGACCGTCGCCAAGGTCTACGACGACACCGCCGCCGCGGATGCCGGGCTGAAGGCCGGCGACACCATCACCCGGGTCGGCAGCACCCGCGTGCGTACGGCGACGGCGCTGCAGAACGCGATCCGGTCCTACTCCCCCGGCGACACCGTCAAGCTGACCTGGACCGACGCCGACGGCACCTCGCACATCGGGACTGCGACGCTCGGCGAGGGTCCGGTGTCGTGACTCCCGCCCTCAGGCCCTGATCCATTCGGGGTAGACGGTGCATTGCGGCGACGGCTTCTCGGGCGGATACGTACACCGGAAGTCGGCCTTCTTGGACCCGGTCAACACCGACGAGCCGATCAGCCTCGATGCGGCGGGCTTCTTCGTCTTGTACCAGGAGAGGGAGGCCCTCAGCGCGTAGTAACTGCGGTCGAGCGTGTCGCGCAGGAAGTTCCGACCGCCGAAGATGACCTCTCGTCCGCGCCGGAGCACCGCGGTGAAGGTCTCACTCTTGGCGAAGTCCTCCCACTTGCCGCCGTCCCAGTGGATCACCTCAAGGGAGAGGCGGACCGACTGGGTGCCGGCGTAGTGCGCACTGCGGTGCACGACGATGCGCCCGGTGCTGAAATAGTCGTACTGGTACCAGTAGCCGTCGCAGATGCCCCACTGGTCGCACCCACCCGGGGTGTAGGACATGCTCGGCTTGACGATGAAGAAAGGCCCTCGGGCCGACGCCTTCCCGGGGTGACCGTGCTTGTTCGAGACCGAGGTCGCATTCGCGGCAGGAGCCGCGGCGAGGAGAGTCCCGAAGAGCAGCGAGCCGAGCACGATCGAGGCGAGCCGCACAGTGATTCCGGGCATGGTGACGACACCTCCGGCGCCTGCACACGCGAGCGCACGTCTGGAACGCTAGACGCGCGTCGGGGGTTCGCCAATCACCCGATGGGGCTATTCGGCCTCAGCGGCGGCCGCGCTTCTCCCGGGCACGTACCTGCAGGTCGATCGGGGTGCCGGCGAAGCCGAAGTCCTCGCGCAGCCGCCGCTCGACGAACCGCACGTACGACGCATCGAGCTTGCCCGAGGTGAACAGCACGAACGTCGGCGGCGCGGTGCCGGCCTGGGTGGCGAAGAGGATCCGTGGCTGCTTGCCGCTGCGCACCGGGTGCGGGTGCTCGGCGACCAGCCGGCCGAGGAAGGCGTTGAGGGCACCGGTGGAGATCCGGGTCTCCCAGCCCTCGAGCGCGGCGTCGAGTGCCGGCACCAGCCGGTCGACGTGCCAACCCGTACGCGCGGTGATGTTGATCCGCGGCGCCCACTGCACCTGGACGAGCTCCCGCTCGTACTCCCGCTCGAGGTAGTAGCGGCGGTCCTCGTCGACGAGGTCCCACTTGTTGAAGGCGACGACCAGCGCTCGGCCCGACTCCCGGACGGTCTGGATGATCCGCATGTCCTGCTCGGAGATCGACTGCGAGCCGTCGATGATCAGCACCGCCACCTCGGCGCGGTCGATCGCCGTCGCCGTGCGCAGCGACGCGTAGTACTCGTGCCCCGACGCCGTCTTGACCCGCTTGCGGATGCCGGCGGTGTCGATGAAGCGCCAGGTACGCCCGCCGAGCTCGACCAGCTCGTCGACGGGGTCGACGGTGGTGCCGGATGCGTCGTCGACGACGACCCGGTCCTCGCCGGCGAGCTTGTTGAGCAGCGACGACTTGCCGACGTTCGGGCGCCCGATGATGGCGATCCGGCGCGGCCCGCCGACCTCGTCGAAACGCTCCTCCGGAAGCTCGGGCAACGCCTCCAGACAAGCGTCGAGCAGGTCACCGGAGCCACGCCCGTGCAACGCGGAGACGGGGTACGGCTCCCCCAGCCCGAGGTTCCACAGCCCGCTCGCCTCGGCCTCGATGCGCATGTCGTCGACCTTGTTGGCCGCGAGCACCACCGGCTTGCCGGACTTGCGCAGCACGCGTACGACCGCCTCGTCGGCGTCGGTGATCCCGACGGTCGCGTCGACGACGAACAGCACCGCGTCCGCCACCGAGACCGCGATCTCGGCCTGGGCGGCGATCCGCTCGGCCAGGCCGCGGGCGTCGGGGTCCCAGCCGCCGGTGTCGACGACCGTGAAGGCGCGGCCGTTCCAGTTGGCGTCGTAGGAGACCCGGTCGCGGGTGACCCCCGGCCGGTCCTCGACGACGGCTTCCCGGCGCCCGATCAGCCGGTTGACCAGTGTGGACTTGCCGACGTTGGGGCGACCCACGACCGCCAGGACGGGCGTGTCGAGCACGGCGGCTGCGTCGTCGGGCGTGCTCATAGGGGGTCCTCTTCGGGTCGGTCGGGGAGATCGTCGGCGATCAGGTCGTGCGGCATCCGGCCGGGCAGTCTCATCCCGGTCGCATCCTCGGCACAACGCAACGTGTCCAGCATGGCATTCCTGATCCGCTCCGTGGCCTGCCTCACCTCGTCGCGGCGCCGTGGCCACCCGTGCCCGCGGAACCTCAGCGGCTCGCCGTAGGTGAGCACCACCCGACTGCCCCGCGGCGGCATCGAGTTGAGCTCACCACCGGGGAGCCGGGTGCCCAGGAAGATCACCGGCACCACCGGCGCACCCGTCGCGAGCGCGAAGTACGCCGCCCCGCCCTCGAACCGCTCCAGCTCCCCCGCGCCGCGAGTGCCCTCGGGGAAGACACCGAGGACGTCGCCGTCACGCAGCACCCGCAACCCGGTGCGGATCGCGCGGACGTCGGGTGAGTTGCGCTCCGTGGGGATCTGGCCGGCGGCGCGCAGGAAGCGTCCCGTACGCCCGTGGAACATCTCGATCTTCGTCAGGTTGTGGACCGGGCGCGGCGACATGATCGCGAGCAGCGGTCCGTCGACGACGCCGATGTGGTTGGCGGAGAGGATGACCGGGCCCGTCGCCGGCACGTGTTCGCTGCCGGCGAGCTCGATCCGGAAGCGGGCGCGGAGGATCCGCTGTGACGCCGGCCGGCCGCGCACGAGGAGTCTGGTCGCGGGGTGGGCGACATCGGTCGTGCGCGGCAGGTCGTGGTGACCCACCGGAGGCCTCATGGGGCGCTGACTCCCCGGACCATCTCGACGACCTTCGCGATCACCTCGTCGAGCGTGAAGGGTGTGGTGTCGAGGTGGATCGCGCCGTCCGGCACCGTTAGTGGCGCGGCGGCACGGGTGGAGTCGATCCGGTCGCGGCGCAGCAGGTCCGCCTCGGTGGCGGCGACGTCGCCGCCCTGCTGCTCCGCGGTACGCCGCGCGGCGCGCGCGGCCGGGTCGGCGGTCAGGTAGAGCTTCAGCTGCGCGCCCGGCGCGACGACCGAGCCGATGTCGCGCCCTTCGACGACGATGCCGCCGTCGCCGATGATCTGACGCTGCAGGTCGAGCAGCCGCTGGCGTACGGCCGGCACGGAGGCAACCGCGCTGACCGCCTTCGTGGTCTCCTCGGACCGGATCGCCTCAGCGACGTCGTCACCGTCGACCGTGATCGTGGGCGCGGCCGGATCGGTGCCGGAGACGACGACCGGCCGATCCGCGGCCGCGGCGACGGCATCCGGTGCGGTCAGGTCGACGCCGCTGCGCAGCATCCACACGGTCACCGCACGGAACTGCGCCCCGGTGTCGAGGTAGCGCAGCCCGAGCGCCTTCGCGACCCCGCGCGCGGTGCTCGACTTCCCCGAGCCGGACGGTCCGTCCATCGCCACGACGACGTGGTCGAGCGACGGCAGCGCAGGTGCGTGATCAGCGGTGGACACCCGCCGGATCCTACCGGGCAGACAGGGCGGGCCGACCGGTGGTTTGCGCGGTGCGCACTCGGATTCGTGCGGGGTTACGGCCGCTCGCGGCTGACGAGTCGTTTTCGGTTGCGGTACTCGGCACCGACGACGGCCGTGAGCAGTGGGGCGACGGCTCGCTGTCGGGCTTGCGGTGGTTTGTCGGGCGGAATGGGACGCCCTACTTCACTACCGTGTACATCGCAGACGCCTGGTGACCGGGATCTACACGACTATGGATTTTCGCGCGTACGGCCCGGGCAACTGGCGCAAACCGGTCAGCCGACCGCGGGCGGAACCACTCGCACGCCTCCGTCGTCGCTGCCGACGACCGCGACTCCGAAGAACCCGTCAGCCGCAAGGCAGCCCGAACCGACGACGCCTCGCGCGCACAGAGAGGTCCCTCCTCTCAGCGGTGCGCCCGCCAGTCCCGCTCCGCCAGCGCGTCGACCAGCCCGTCGGCGGCGGCCGCCTGCACCACGAGCTCGACGTGGCCGACGGGGCGGCCGGGGTCGTGCTCGATGCGCAGGTCCTCGACGTTGACCCCGATCTCGCCGACGTCGGCGAACAGCCGCGCCAGCTCGCCGGGCGTGTCCGGCACGGCGACGAAGACCGAGCCGGTGTCGATCGCCGGGCCGCCGTGCTTGGCGGGGATCATCCGGGTGCCGTCGACGCCACGGGAGAGGATCACCTCGAGGACCTCATCGGGGTCCTCCTCGGTGCGGTCCGCGACGGCCCCGATCACCTCGTCGAGACGGCGGCGGATGTCCTCGAGCACCTCACGCACGGCGGCCGCGTTGGCGCGGATGATCTGGTCGTAGAGCGCCGGGTCGCCCGCGGCCACCCGGGTCACGTCGCGCACGCCCTGGCCGCTCAGCGCCAGGTGCTCCGGCTGGGCATCGTTGAGCTGCCCGGCGGCGAGCGCCGCGAGCAGGTGCGGGACATGGGAGGTACGCGCCACCGCCCGGTCGTGCTCGACCGGCGAGAGCCGGACGACGAGGCCCCGGCAGGTCCGGGCCAGCGCCTCGACCGTGTCGACCGCGTCCGGGTCGGCGTGGACGTGCGGGGTGACCGCCCAGGCGCGCCCCTCGAAGAGGTCGGCGGTCGCCGCCAGCGGGCCGGAGCGCTCGCTGCCGGCCATCGGGTGCGAGCCGACGTAACGGGCCAGGGTGGCCTCGTCGACGCGGTCGGAGATCTGCTCGAGCGGCAGTCCCTTCACCGAGCCGATGTCGGTGACCACCCCGGTGCCCTCGAGCGCGTCGACCACGACGTCGGCGATGTGGTCCGGCGGCACCGCGATCACCACGAGCGCCGGATCGCCCCCGGCGTACGGGGTGCCGGCGCCGAGGCCCGAGGCGGTGCGTACGTGCTCGTGGTTGGTGTCGCTGAGCCACACCTCGACACCGGCCTGGCTCAGCGCGAGGCCGATCGAGGTGCCGAGCAGCCCGGTCCCGACGACGTGGACGGGACCCAGGTCACTCATCGGGGACCGCTTGCACGTTGGTCAGGTCACGACGCAGCGCGGCGGCACCGTGGAGGTAGACGTGGGTGATGTCCTGCCGTGACCGCGTCGTCTCGACGTGCGCCATCATCCGCACCACCCGTGGCATCGAGCCCTCGATCTCGAGTTCGCGGGCGCACACGAGCGGCACGTCGTGGAAGCCGAGTTGGCGCGCGGCGTAGGCGGGGAACTCCGAGTGCAGGTCGGAGGTCGCGGTGAAGATGATCGAGATGAAGTCGTCGACCTCGAGCGCGTTGGCGCTCATCACACCCCGCACCATCTCCGCGACCCGGTCGAGCAGGTGCTCACGCTCGTCGGAGTCGAGTTGGGTGGCCCCTCGGACGGCTCTCACGGACAGGTGCTCGGACACACCTCGAACCCTACAAGTGCGCCGAGTCGAGCAGATCCCCGATTTCATCCCTCGTCAGGTCGCGCAACTCGCCGCTGCGGAGCTGACCGACGGCCACCGGCCCGATCCGGGTCCGGGTGAGCCGCCGGACCGGATGCCCGACCTGGTCGAGCAGACGGCGCACGATCCGGTTGCGGCCCTCGTGGATGACCAGTTCGACGATGGCACGGTCGGCTCGCCGGGTGACCACGCGCGCCTGTGACACCGTGACCGGCCCGTCCTCGAGGACCACGCCGTCGAGCAGCGACCGGACGGTGGCCCGCGTCGGCACGCCCTCGACCTCGGCGACGTAGGTCTTGTCCACCTCGTACGACGGGTGCGCGAGCCGCTGGGCGAAGTCGCCGTCGTTGGTGAGCACGATCAGGCCCTCGGTGTCGGTGTCGAGCCGGCCGACGTGGAAGAGCCGCTCGGGCCGTTCCGCGACGTAGTCGGTCAGGGTCGGTCGCCCCTGCGGGTCCGACATCGTGGAGACCACCCCACGCGGCTTGTTGAGCACGAGGTAGACGTGCGGACTGACCGGCGGCAGCCGGCGACCCTGCACGCGGATGACGGCGACCCGCGGGTCGACCTTGGTGCCCAGCCGGGTCACGACCACACCGTCGACCTCGACCTCACCGGCGAGCATCAGCTCCTCGCACTTGCGCCGGCTGGCCACCCCCGACTGCGCGAGCAGCTTCTGCAGCCGGACGAGCCCGTCGTCGGCGCCTTCCTCAGCCATCGGCGGCGAGACCCGCTGGGTTCTCCTGGTCGAGATCGAGGTCGTCCATCTCGGGCAGGAACGGCGCCAGCTCGGGCAGCTCCTCCAGCGAGGTCACCCCGATCCGCTCGAGGAAGTAGCCGGTGGTGCGGTAGAGGTGCGCGCCTGTCTCCGAGTCGGTGCCGGCCTCCTCGACCAGACCGCGGTTGACCAGGGTGCGCATCACGCCGTCGACGTTGACGCCGCGGATCGCCGACACGCGGGCGCGGCTCACCGGCTGCCGGTACGCCACCACGGCGAGGGTCTCCAGGGCCGCCTGGGTCAGCCGCGCCTGCTGCCCGTCGAGGACGAACTGCTCGACCACCCGGGCGTACTCGTCACGGGTGTAGAAGCGCCAGCCGCCGGCGACGTTGCGCAGGTCGAAGCCGCGACCCTGCTCGTCGTACTCCGCCGCGAGGCCGGCCAGTGCATCGCGCACCTGCGGCACCGGATAGCCCAGCACGGTGGCCAGCGTCGTCTCGTCGAGCGGCTGGTCCGCGACCATGAGCACCGCCTCGAGGGCCGGGCGCAGATCCGCGACCGGGACCGCGAGCGATTCCCCCGCCGACTCCTCCTCGGGGAGCTCCTCGGACGCGTCATCGAGGACGTCGATGTCCACTGCCTCACTCATGGGTGGGTTCGCCTTCTGTGTCTGGTGCGGGATCAGGGGTGCTGTCGAGGGGCAGGGTGCCGTCGAACTCGTCGGTGATGTCGACCTCGGTCTCCTCGTCGCCGGTCCAGCGCACGGTCAACTCCCCCAGCGGAGTCAACTGGTCGAATCCGACGACGCCCTCACGGAAGAGTTCGAGCAGCGCCAGGAAGCGCGCCACCTTCGTCATCGTGTCCGGCGCATCGGCCACCAGGGACCTGAAGGTCACGGTGCCGTGGGTGCGCAGCGAGCCGACGACGATCATCGCCTGCTCACGCACGCTCACCGCCGGCGCGTGGATGTGGCTGAGCGTGAGCTCGAGCTCCGGCTTGGGCGCGAGCGCGTTGGCCGCGAGCTGGGCGAATTCGTCGAGCCCGAGCCCGATCAGCACCTCGGGCAGCAGGGTCGCGAACCGCTCCTCGAGGCCGACCGCGCGCGGGTGCCGCTTCTCCTCGACCGTCATCCGGGCCTGCAGGATGCCGGCCACCTGCTTGTACGCGCGATATTGCAACAGCCGGGCGAACAGCAGGTCGCGCGCCTCGAGCAGCGCGAGGTCGTCCTCGTCCTCGATGTCGGCCTGGGGCAGCAGCCGCGCCGCCTTGAGGTCGAGCAGCGTCGAGGCGACCAGCAGGAACGAGGTGGTCTGCTCGAGATCCCAGGGCTCGGCCTCCGGGTCGGCCTCTCCCCGCTGCCCGAGGCGTACGTACGCGATGAACTCGTCGGTGACCTTCGACAGCGCCACCTCGGTGACGTCGAGCTTGTGCTTGCCGATCAGCTGCAGCAGCAGGTCGAAGGGACCCTCGAAGTTGTCGAGCGTGACCGCGAAGCCACCCAGGCCGGACTCCTCCGGCGCAACCGTTGGCGCAGCGGTCATGAGGCGGTCAGCCGCTGCACCAGCGCACTGCCGTCACCGGCGCTCTCCAACTCGGCGAGCGCCATCGCGATCGCCTCGCGGACCAGCCGACCACGGTCGATCGCGAGACCGTGGTCGCGGCGCAGGGCCAGCCGGGCATGCTCCAGGTCGAGAAGCTCGTCCGCGGTGACGTAGACCGTCATCTTCTCGTCGTGGCGCACGCGGCCGCTGGTGCGGCGTTCGGCCTGATCCTCAGGGTCGGGGGCCGCGGCCAGCTTCCCCGGCCGGCCGGACCCACCTCCCCGTGAGGTGGACTTGGGAGGCGGGGACTCCGCCTCGGGGACACCGTCGGTCGGCCGGAAGAGGTCGTCCGCGGTCGGGAGACTCACGCGTCGAGCCAACGCGCAGCCACCTCCTTCGCGAGCTGTCGGTAGGAGTCGGCGCCGGGCGAGCTGCTCGCATAGTTGGTGATCGGCTCGCCGGCGACCGTGGAGTCGGAGAACTTCACGGTGCGACGGATGACCGTGTGGAAGACCGTGTCGCCCCACGCCTCGACCAGGCGTTGCATGACCTCGCGGCCGTGCAGGGTGCGTCCGTCGAACATGGTGCCCAGGACCCCGTCGATGTGCAGGCGCGGGTTGAGCCGCTCCTTGACCTTGTCGATGGTGGTCTTGAGCAGGGCCACCCCGCGCAGCGCGAAGTATTCGCACTCCAGCGGCACGATCACACCGTCGGAGGCGGTCAGCGCGTTGACGGTCAGCAGCCCGAGCGAGGGCTGGCAGTCGATCAGGATCACGTCGTACTTCTCGATCGCGGGCGCGAGCTCGCGCTGCAGCGTCTGCTCACGGGCGACCTCGTGGACCAACTGCACCTCGGCGGCCGACAGGTCGATGTTGGAGGGCAGCAGGTCCATGCCGGGCACACCGGAGGGGACCACGACGTCGTCGAGGGTGACCTCGCGATCCATCAGCAGGTTGTAGACCGTCAGATCCATCTGGTGCGGGTTCAGCCCCAGGCCGACCGAGAGCGAGCCCTGCGGGTCGAAGTCGACCAACAGCACCTTGCGGCCGTACTCCGCGAGCGAGGCACCCAGGTTGATCGTCGTGGTGGTCTTGCCGACGCCGCCCTTCTGGTTGCACATCGACACGATCCGGGCGTTGCCGTGCGTGCTCAGCGGTGCCGGGTCGGGGAAGTCCGGCAGCGGCCGGCCCGTGGGGCCGAGCACGACCTCGGGACGGATCGGCGTCGGCAAGGCCACCGACTCCTGATCGGGCGGCGAGAGCGGCGGTGCGGGCGGTTGCGGCAGCCCGCCGAGGGGTGGCATCTGCGAGGCTGCACTCCCCGCTCCGATGAATCCTTCGCCACCACTCATCTGTTGACCTCCCGGGGTCGTTCGCGTCGGAGAGTTTCCGCCCGTGCTTCGGACGGTACGCCCGGCACACTTTGTCGACTTAGCGCCACGCCGGACGGGAGCCTACGCACCTGCGGAGCCCCTCAGCAATGCGTAGCGGCACCCCTTCTGAATCTGGGGATTCGGTGTGCATCCGCGTGTGCGCGCGGTGCACAGGGGGGCGTCCCTCTGGGGATAAACCTGTGCGTTCGCGAGCTCTATACGGCGCTTGATTGGCCGATCCCTGCGGGGCTCGGCTCCGGCACACCTCGCTGACGCTCGGCGTACCTCCACCTCACTCCTCGGGATCAGCCGAGAGCCCTCGGATGCGTCGACGCGTACACCTCACGCAACGAGTCGACGGTCACCAACGTGTAGACCTGGGTGGTCGTCACGGAGGCGTGGCCGAGCAGTTCCTGGACGACGCGGACGTCGGCTCCGCCTTCGAGGAGGTGCGTGGCGTACGAGTGCCGCAGCGTGTGCGGGGAGACCTCGGCCTTCACCCCGGCACGATCGGCCGCACTGCCGATCACCGCCCAGGCACTCTGCCTCGACAGCCGGCCACCGCGCGCGTTGAGGAACAGCGCGCCGCGGCCCGCGGCCGGCCCGGACGCAGCGGTAGCGAGTTCGGGGCGGGCACGCACCAGATACGCGGAGAGTGCCTGGCGTGCGTAGCTACCCAGCGGCACCAGCCGCTGTTTCGAGCCCTTGCCGCGCAGGAGGACGGTGGCCGTGTCGGGGTCGGAGTCGAGGTCGATGTCGTCGACGTCGAGGCCGACCGCCTCCGAGATCCGGGCGCCGGTGCCGTACAACAGCTCGAGGAGCGCGCGATCGCGCAACGCGAGCGAGGTCCCCGCGGCCCCGGCGGCCTCGAGGATCGCCTCGACCTCCGCGATGCTCAATGCCTTCGGGAGCCGCTTGGCCGGCGCGGGGGGTTTGACCGCCGCCGCCGGATCGGTCTGCGTGAGCCCGTCACGCAGCGCGAACTTGTGGAATCCCCGCACCGCGACGACGCAGCGTCCGGCGGAGGAGGCTCCAAGCGGCGGGTGCTCGCCGTCGCCCTCCCGCAGCCGCATCAGGAAACCGCCGATGGTCTGCTCGGTGACGTCGTCGAGCGAGGTGATCGCCTCGGCGTCGAGGTATTCGAGGTAGCGGCGCAGGTCGCGGCGATAGGCACGCAGCGTGTTCTCGGCGAGCCCGCGCTCGACGCCGAGATGATCCAGGTAGGTCCGGACCGCGAGGGCCGGGCCGGAGGTGTTCAGGAGAGCTCCTCCTGCGGTGTCACCGCGTCGATCCCGTGGGCCCTCCCGACCGGCGCGTTGGTCAATCGACCGGCATGCGTGTTGAGGCCCAGCGCGAGCGAGGCGTCGTCACGGCACGCCTGCGCCCAGCCCTTGTCCGCCACCGCGGCGATGTAGGGCAGCGTGGCGTTGGTGAGCGCGTACGTCGAGGTGTTGGGCACCGCGCCGGGCATGTTCGCGACGCAGTAGAAGATCGAGTTGTGCACCTGGAAGGTGGGCTCGGCGTGGGTGGTCGGGTGGGTGTCCTCGAAGCAGCCACCCTGGTCGACGGCGATGTCGACCAGCACGGATCCGGGCTTCATCTCCGCGACCAGTTCGTTGCTGACCAGCTTCGGGGCTGCTGCTCCGGGGATGAGCACCGCACCGATGACCAGGTCCGCCTGCAACACCTGCTGCCTGATGGCCAGCTTCGACGACGCCAGGCCGTGGACGCGGTTGCTGTAACGCCAGAACGACATCCGCAGCTTGTCCAGGTCGGTGTCGAGCAGGGTCACGTCGGCGCCCATCCCGAGCGCGATGTTCGCGGCGTTCTGTCCCGAGACACCGGCGCCGATGATGACCACCTTCGCGTTGGCCACACCGCCGACACCGCCCATCAGCACACCACCGCCGCCCTGGGCCCGCATCATGGAGTACGCCCCGACCTGCGGCGCGAGACAGCCCGCCACCTCGGACATCGGGTAGAGCAGCGGCAGCGCGCCCGACGGCAGTTGCACCGTTTCGTACGCCAGGGCGGTGGTGCCCTTCGCGAGCAACTCGTCGGTGAGCGGCCGGTCCGCGGCCAGGTGGAGGTAGGTGAACAGGGTCAGGTCGTCACGGAGTCGGTGATACTCCTCCGCGATCGGCTCCTTGACCTTGAGCACCATCTCGGCCCCGCCCCACACGTCGTCGGCGGAGTCGATGATGGTGGCGCCCTCGGCGACGTACGCCTCGTCGGGGATCTGCGACCCCGCCCCGGCACCGGCCTCGACCGCCACCTCGTGTCCGTGGGCGACCAGCTCGTGCACCCCGATCGGGGTCAAGGCGACGCGATACTCGTTGTTCTTGACTTCCTTCGGAACGCCGATCCTCACCTGGTCACATCCTCCCGCTGGACACGTACGAACGCCGGGCACGCCCGGCTTTCGGAGTCTAGCCCCGCGTGATCCTGCTCACGCCCGGAGGAATCGGGCCGCAACCGATAACCCCGGTATCGAGTTCCTCGTTGGCACCTACGCGGTCCCACGCCGCGCCCCGTCGTCCACGAGGAGCCCGATGTCTCGCCCCGTCCGCTCGATCGCCGCGCTGGCCGCCCTCGGCCTGGCCGGTCCCCTCCTCGCCCTGACGAGCAGCGCACCGGCCGGGGCCGCCACCGCCCCGTACACGGTCACGACCCTGCACTTCAAGATCAACCTCGCCGGCAACAAGCTCGGCGACCCGAAGACGTGCGACATCATCGGCGACCTCTACACCCCGAACAACGCGAGTCCGACGCACCGGGTGCCCGCGATCCTGACCACCAACGGCTTCGGCGGTTCCAAGGACGACCAGGCCGGTTTCGGCAAGTACTTCTCCTCGCACGGGTACGCCGTGCTCTCCTACTCCGGCCTCGGATTCGGCGGCTCGACCTGCAAGGTCACCCTCGATGATCCCTCCACGGACGGCCAGGCGGCCAAGCAGTTGATCAGCTATCTCGGCGGCAAGGCCGGCATCGCCTACACCGACGCCAAGCACACGACGGCCGCCCCCACGTTGCAGGTGATCACGCGAGACGCGACCGACCACCACGGCGTCAAGGAGTTCCACGACCCGCGCGTCGGCATGATCGGCGGCTCCTACGGCGGGCAGATCCAGTTCGCGGCGGCCTCCGTCGACCCCCGGCTGGACACGATCATCCCGATGATCACGTGGAACGATCTGGCCTACTCCCTCGGCCCCAACAACACCGACCAGACCACGGGTGTCTCCACGGCGACCCCGGGAGCGGTCAAGCTCGCCTGGGGCCTCGCGTTCTCCGCGCTGGGCGTGGTCAACGGCGTACAGAACGTGCAGGGTGACCCGACCCGGC
>DASVMH010000280.1:0-4098 GCA_036384455.1 Marmoricola sp.
CCCGTGCGGGTGCGCGAGCACGCCGACGACGATCCCGCCGCTGGACAGCGCGACCCGACGGCCGGCCTCGGCGGTGACGAGATCCTCCTGGCCGACCACGGCGACCCGGAGTCCGCCGCCGGCCGAGGAACAGGCGCGGACAGCTGCGCCGTCGACCTCGGGGTGGTCGACACGCAGGGCGTCGACACATGCGTCGAAGCCGTCCATCAGGTCGGTGTCGATGGTCGTCCGACTGCTCGTCGCGGCAAGGACCTCGCCGGCCCCGGCATCGATCAGCAGTGCTTTGGTGAACGTCGAGCCGAAGTCGACGCAGAGGTACGGGCGCACGGCCCGGTCAGCCCAGCGCGCGATCGAGATCCTCGATCAGGTCCGCGGCGGTCTCGATGCCGACACTGAGCCGGATCAGATCTGCGGGCACCTCGAGGTCGGTACCGGCGACAGAGGCGTGGGTCATCCGGCCGGGGTGCTCGATCAGGGACTCGACACCGCCGAGCGACTCGCCCAACGTGAAGACGCGGGCGCGGCCGCACACGTCGACCGCGCGCTGTTCCCCGCCGACGACGCGGAAGGAGACGATGCCCCCGAAGCGCTTCATCTGCCGGCCGGCGATGTCGTGACCCGGGTGACCGGGCAGCCCCGGATAGAACACCTCGGTGACCCGGTCGCAGCCGGACAGGAAGTCCACGACGGCCTCGGCGTTGTCGCAGTGCCGCTCCATGCGTACGGCGAGGGTCTTCAGGCCACGGTGGGTCAAGAACGCGTCGAACGGCCCGGCCACGGCACCGATCGCGTTCTGGTGGAAGCCGATCCGCTCGGCCAGGTCGAGGTCGCGGACGACGACTGCTCCGCCGACGACGTCGGAGTGCCCGCCGGCGTACTTCGTCGTGGAGTGCACCACGGCGTCAGCACCCAGCGTCAGTGGCTGCTGGAGGTAGGACGAGGCGAAGGTGTTGTCCACGACGAGCAGCGCACCCGCGTCGTGCGCGACCGCGGCCAGCCCCTCGATGTCGCCGATGGTGAGCAAGGGGTTCGTCGGCGTCTCGATCCACACGAGCTTCGTGCGCCCGGGCCGGATCGCCGCCGCGATCGCGTCGGGATCGGCCACCTTGGCCGGGGTGTGCTCCACCCCCCACGGGCCCGCGACCTTGTCGACGAGCCGGAAGGTGCCGCCGTACGCGTCATCGGGGATGACCATGTGGTCGCCGGGCGCGCACACCGACCGGATCAGGGTGTCCTCGGCAGCCAGACCCGACGCGAAGGCGAAGCCGCGCTCCCCCTCCTCCAGTGCCGCCAGGGCGCCCTCGAGGGCGGTCCGCGTGGGGTTGGCGGAACGGCTGTACTCGTAGCCGCCGCGCAGGCCACCCACGCCGTCCTGTTTGTACGTGCTGGTCGCGAAGATCGGCGGGATCACTGCTCCGGTCGTCGGGTCGGGCTCGTATCCCGCATGGATCGCACGCGTCTCGAACCCGCCCCCTTTGTGCTGCTCGGCCTGGTGTTCCTGGGTCATGGTCGCGAGGCTACTGCGGCCCGGATCGAGGTCGAGCACGGCTCATCCGTGATGCGTTGATGCTATGATGCGCCTATGCGCACCACCCTCGATCTGGACGAACGCGTGGTCGCCGCAGCCCGCTCCAAGGCACGTCACGAAGGCATCTCACTCGGCCGTGCGGTCTCCGATCTCGCGCTCGCCGGGCTGGAGCCCAGAGGCGTCGAGCTCATCGAGCGGCGCAACGGCTTCCCTGTCCTCGACTCGCCACCCGGTTGGGTGATCACCGACGAGATGGTCTATGCCGCCCTCGAAGAGGATTGAGCCGATCCGGCTGCTCGACGTGAACGCGCTCCTCGCGATCACCCGCCGCGGCCACCTGCATCACGAGGCCGCGCACGCGTGGCTCGACACCCTGCCCGTCGGCTCGACCTGGGCGACGTGCCCGATCACCGAGGCGAGCTTTCTCAGGCTCAGTATGAATCCAGCCGTCTCGGGGACCGCACTCACCGGCATTGACGCCTTGGCACTCCTCGAGGACCTCCGCCAGATCGCCGGCCATCGATTCATCGCTGATCCGACCTCGCTGGCCGTCTCGAGACTCGACCGGCGCAGGTTGGTCGGACACAAGCAAGTCACCGACTTCCATATCGTGAACCTCGTCGCCTCCAGCAATGCCGTCCTCGCCACCTTCGACCGCCGCATCCGAGAAGCACTGGCGCCCGAGGACCGCGACTACGTGGAGATCATCCCCGTCTGAGTGACCTGTGCGGCGTACGCGTCGTTGATGATCCATGCGCGTGCGACGCTCCCTGCTGCTCACCCTGATCACGACCCTGCTGCTCAGCCTCGGTCTCGGCACCGGCCCGGCCCGGGCCACATCGCCGATCGACCAGTTGCTGCAGCCGAGCATCGAGGACCCGGTCATCGCGCTGCTGGCGCCGCTGCCGACGCCGTACACGCCCTACACCGGGACGCTCTGCCCGACCGGTGACCCCCAGTGCATCGTCGACGTCATCGCGGAGATGAAGGACCGGCTGGCTCCGCTGGCCGCGTCCTGCGACCACGACGCGATCTTCGCGCTGGCGTACCTCCGCGTGACGCAGAACGTGAAGGCGGCCGCGGACAACGGCTACTTCAAGGACCGCGCCTGGCTGACGCAGATCGACGCCGTGTTCGCGCACCGGTACTTCGACACCCTCGACGCGTGGAACAGCGGGAACCGGGCGAGCGTGCCGAAGGCGTGGAAGATCGCGCTGACCTCGTCGGACGACAAGTCGATGTCCGGGCTGGGCGACTTCATGCTGGGGATGAACGCGCACATCAACAACGACTTCCCGTACGTCCTGGCCGAGGTGGGCCTCACCGGCAAGGACGGCAAGTCGCACAAGCCCGACCACAACGCGTACAACGACCGCCTCGACTCGCTCTACCACCCGGTCTTCGACGAGGAGGCCGCGCGCTTCGACCCGAAGTTCAACAAGTTCAATGTCGGCCCGTTCGACGACCTCGCGGTCAGCACGATCATGCGTGGCTGGCGGGAGATGGTCTGGCGCAACGCCGAGGCGCTCGTGCACGCGAAGACGCCGGCGCTGCGCAAGCTGGTCGAGCAGGAGATCGCTCAGTACGCCGCCACGCAGGCGCAGATGATCCGGAAGATCCCGCTGTTCCGTTCCAGCTGGTCGCCGGACCGGGATGCCTACTGCGCGTCCCAAGCCGGTCGTTGAGCCTGTCGACACGGGAACGAACACCCGGCTGTCATTGTTGGTAGCAGTGGACCCAGTTCGGGTCCGCTGAGGAGGCAGAGATGTTGTTCGGCCGCAAGACGCAGATGGTCACCCCCGACGAGGCCCTGCCGGGCCGTCCCGAGCGCGACTTCACCCTCCCCGAGCGGCACCGCGTCCTGGATGCACCGGTCCTGACCGACGATGTCCCCGAGGGCCTGGAGGCCGCGATCTTCGGCCTCGGTTGCTTCTGGGGCGCCGAGGAGATCTTCTGGCAGGTGCCCGGCGTGTGGTCGACCTCGGTCGGGTACGCCGGCGGCATCACCCCCAATCCCACGTACGAAGAGGTCTGCACCGGACGCACCGGTCACACCGAGGCCGTACGCGTCGTCTACGACCCCGCTGTCGTCAGCTACGCCGACCTGCTGCGCACCTTCTTCGAGGTGCACGACCCGACGCAGGGGATGCGCCAGGGCAACGACATGGGCACGCAGTACAGCTCCGCGATCTACACCGACTCCGAAGAACAGGCGCAGACCGCCAAGGAGATCATCGAGGCCTACCAGCCCGTCCTCACCGAGCGCGGCTACGGTCCGATCACCACCGAGGTCAAGCCGGTCCCGCCGTACTACTACGCGGACGCGTTCCACCAGCAGTACCTGGCGAAGAACCCCGACGGCTACCGCTGCCACGCGGCCACGGGGATCAAGGTGCCGGAGTAACCGTCCCTGGACAGCGGCGGGAGCGGGTCCTTCCCTCTGCCCGATGCGCCGCAAATCCGTCAGGCGTCGGTTCGGATTCGACCGGCAGTTCGATACATCTCCGCCCGCAGCTCGTCGAGGCGTCGGTTGACGGCATCGACATCGATTTCCGCGACGGGGTGCCCGT
>DASVMH010000281.1:0-5642 GCA_036384455.1 Marmoricola sp.
TCCGGGTCGACGTCGCGTAGACGACGGCGTCGGTGGTCGCCACGACGGCCCAGATCGCGACGATCGCGACCCCGACTCGGATGGTCACGGAGCTGACGAGGACCGCAGCGACCAGGGCGACGCCGAACGCCGCGAGCGGCAGCAACGGGAACGCGTCGGGCCAGTTGTCGAAGTCGCGCATCGACCAGATCACGGCGAGCACCACGGCAGCTGCCGCCGGTGCCACCGCCCGCGCGCGGGTCGCCAGCGGGTCCTCGGCAGGACGGCGCCAGGTGAGAGCCGCGACGACGCCGGCCACGAGAAGCGCCACCGCCCCGAGGATCAACACCGCGAGGCTGGCACCGTAGCCGTCGACGAGGTGGTTCCAGTTCGCCTGCGCCGCGTCGAAGAACGGGTCCGGGGTCGTGTACCGCGCGTTGATCACGAGGAAGCCCTGGACCGCGTCGTCGAGGGCACCGACCACCAGGAAGTAGAGCGCCACCACCGCAGTCGCGGCGATGCCGCCGGCGGCGAATCGGAGCAGACCGCGCAGTCGCGCGCCCGCTCCGGCGGCGACGAGTGCGACCAGTGCCGCAGCGGCTCCCGGCGGGAAGATGATCTGCAGGGTCAGCGTGGACAGCGCCAGCCACACCCCCGCGCGCAGCCAGTTGCGCTTGTGCAGGTCGATGAGGACCCACACGAACAGCAGGACCATGACGGACTTCTCGCGGGGACCGTTGGTGGCGTACTCCACGAAGCCGTGGAAGCACAGCATCGCCGCCGCACCTGCGAGCCCGGCCAGCCGGGTGCCGAGCACGAGTCGCCCCCAGAAGTAGACGGAGACGACACAGGCGATCGAGACGACCATGAAGAAGAGCCGCGCGCCGACCACGTCGGAGAGTCCGAACACGCGGCCCAGGGCGATACCCAGCGCCGGTACGAGATGGGCGAGCGGGCCGGCGCGGTTCAAGATGCCGACGTACGGCGCGTGCCCATGGAGGACCTGCTGACCGGCATAGACGTAGATCGAGAGGTCGCGCAGCAACGCGCCGAGCCACCCGTGTGCGAGATAGACGGCGAGGCTGACCAGGGCCACGACGGTCGGCAGCGGGTCACGGCCCGCGACCAACGAGCGCGCGCGCCCCATCGGGCTCGCCGTCGACTCGGTCATCGAGTGAAGACGACCTTGCCGAACACGTCCCCGGCCGCCATCGCGGCGAACCCGTCGCGCGCTTCGGTCATCGGCACCGTGTGGTCGATCAGCGGCTTCGTGCCGGTCGCGTCGAGCAGGTTGACCAACGACGCCAGCTCCGATCGGGTGCCCATGGTCGACCCGATCACCTGCAACTGCAGGAAGAAGATGTTCGTGAGCAGCGCGTCGTCGAGCTTCGGGCCACTCGTGGTCCCACTGATCACGATCTTGCCGCCGGGCCGCAGCGACCGCACCGAATGCGCCCACGTGGCCCGCCCGACGGTCTCCATCACCGCGTCGACCTTGGCCGGGAGCCGGGCGCCGGACTCGTACACCTCGTGGGCGCCGATCTGGAGGGCACGGGTGCGCTTGCCCTCGTCGCGACTGGTCGCCAGCACTTTGAGGCCGGCGGCACGTGCCAACGTGATCAACGCGGTCGCCACGCCGCCACCGGCCCCCTGCACCAGGACGGTGTCCCCGGCCTTGAGCCCGCCCTGTGTGAACAGCATCCGGTACGCCGTGAGCCATGCGGTCGGCAGGCAGGCAGCCTCCTCGAAGGAGAGCGACGCCGGTTTCGCGATCACGTTGGCCCGCGGCACCGCGACCTTGTCGGCGAAGGTGCCCTGATAGCGCTCGGACAGCAGCGATCGGCGCGGGTCCAGGGTCTCGTCACCGGTCCAGTGCGGGTCGCTGATCACCGCGTGGACGACGACCTCGTTGCCGTCCTCGTCGAGACCCGCCGCGTCGCACCCGAGGATCATCGGCAGCGATTCCTGCTTGAGTCCGACACCGCGCAGCGACCACAGGTCGTGGTGGTTCAGCGATGCCGCCCTGACAGTGATGGTGGTCCACCCGTCCGGGACGTCGGGGTCGGGTCGCTCCCCCACGACCAGGCCGTTCAGCGGCTCGTCTTGGTCGAAGGACTCGGCGTACACAGCGAACATGGGCTGAGCGTAACGAGGGCCCGCACCGGACGCCGGTGCGGGCCCTCGGGAGTCATCACCTGCGAAGCAGGTGTGACGAAGTCACGCCTGCTTCGTCTCCCAGAAGATCTTGGCGATCTCGTCGATCTTCGCGAGCAGCTCGTCGGCCTTGGCCTCGTCGAGCTCGCCCTTGGTGCCGCCGGCGCCGGCCAGCTTGGTGGCCTCGTTGACCAGCGTGTGCAACTGGGGGTACTTCTCGAAGTGCGGGGGCTTGAAGTAGTCGGTCCACAGCACCCACAGGTGGTGCTTGACGAGCTCGGAGCGCTGCTCCTTGATGATGATCGCGCGCGTACGGAAGTCCGCGTCGTCGCTGGCGTTGGCCTTCGCGATGACCGCCTTGACCGACTCGGCCTCGATGCGGGCCTGGGCCGGGTCGTAGACGCCGCACGGGAGATCGCAGTGCGCGCTCACGTCGATCGTCGGGGCGAAGAGCTTGGAAAGCATGTGTTTCGTGTCCTCTCGCTGGTCAGGGGTACGGCACCTCGTCGAAGTCGGGGCGCACGCTTGCGACACTACTCCGAGCAGTCATCACCACAACACGGGAGGGCCGATGGCCGATACGACGCCTCGATGGGGTCTCGCCCGTGTGCACGGCCGCTCGATGCTGCCCACACTGCGGGACGGGGACCGGCTCCTGCTGGACTACAGGTGCCCACCGTCCCCGGGTCGAATCGCGGTCGTGGGCCTGCCGGACGGCACGGTCGCCGTGAAGCGGCTCGACCATCTCGCGGAGGACGGCTGGTGGGTGAGCAGGGACAACCCCTCGGAGGGTGTCGACTCGTGGTCCCTCGGCGCACCGGTCACCCAGGTGCGGGCCATCGCCGTCGCACGGATGTGGCCGCGCCCGACGCTCCTCGGCCGGTGTGCGAAAATGGACCGCGGGTGATCCCCCGCCACGCACCACCGGTTCCGCAGACTCCACGCTCGGGTCTCGCGTCGAGCCGACGCCACTCGCTCGCACGAACGACGAAAGACCCCCATGGTTGCCTCTGAAGCCCTGCCCGACCCGGAGTTGCCCGACCCCGGCGACCCGATCTTCGCGTTGCACCTGGGCGGCAAGATGGAGATCGCGGCCACGGTGCCGCTCCATGGCGCGGACGAGTTGTCCCTGGCGTACACGCCCGGTGTGGCGAAGGTGTGCGAGGCGATCGCCGCCGATCCGACACTGACCGGCGAATACACCTGGGTGCCCAACACTGTCGCGGTGGTCACGGACGGCACTGCCGTGCTCGGCCTCGGCGACATCGGGCCGCGCGCCGCGATGCCGGTGATGGAGGGCAAGGCCATCTTGTTCAAGCAGTTCGGAGGCGTCGACGCCGTGCCGATCTGCCTGGACACCACCGACCCCGACGAGATCGTCGAGACCGTCGCCCGGTTGGCGCCGAGCTTCGGGGGCATCAACCTCGAGGACATCTCCGCCCCACGCTGCTTCGACATCGAGGATCGCCTCAAGCAACGACTCGACATCCCGGTCTTCCACGACGACCAGCACGGCACCGCGGTCGTCGTCCTGGCCGCACTGGAGAGTGCGATCCGGCTCACCGGGAAGTACCACGACACGATCCGCGTCGTGGTGGCCGGCGCAGGGGCGGCCGGTGTCGCCGTCAGCCGGATCCTGCTCGCAGCCGGGATCCGCGACATCGCCGTCGTCGACCGCACCGGCGTCCTGCACCGCGACCGTGACGACCTCAACCCGGTCAAACGCGCGCTCGCTGCCGAGACCGCCGACACGACTGGCCGCTGGGGGTCGCTGGACAGCGTGCTCGACGGCGCCGATGTGTTCATCGGCCTCTCGGGCGGGACCGTCCCCGAGCACGCGATCGCCTCGATGGGGCCGGACCCGATCATCTTCGGTCTGGCGAACCCGACGCCCGAGGTGCATCCGGACATCGCGCGCAAGTACGCCCGCGTCGTGGCGACCGGTCGTTCGGACTTCCCCAACCAGATCAACAACGTGCTGGCCTTCCCCGGCATCTTCCGCGGTGCGTTCGACGTCCGGGCGCGCGCCATCACCGAGGGCATGAAACTCGCGGCGGCCAACGCGCTGGCCGATCTCGTCGGCGACGACCTGCGCGAGGACCTGATCATCCCGTCCCCCTTCGACCCGCGGGTCGGACCCGCCGTCGCGGACGCCGTGGCCGAAGCGGCGCGACGTGACGGAGTCGCACGCCGCTGATCTGTCCTAGGGTTCAACCATGACCACCGAGGGAACAGCTGACCTCACTCTCCCCGCCGACAGTGCGTACGTGGCGGTGCTGAGGATGACCACGGCGGGCCTCGGAGCGCGCCTGGACCTGACCCTCGACGACATCGAGGACCTGCGCATGGCGGTCAGCGAGGCCAGCGCTCTGATCCTGGAGGTCGCCCGCGAGGGCGGGCTGCTCCGAGCGTCGTACGCGCTCGACGAAGGGCGCATCCGGGTCACCGTGTCCACCGACAACGACCAAGGCGAGCTCGATCGGGAGAGCTTCGGATGGCAGGTGTTGAGTGCGCTCACCACCGAACTCGATGCCGTCTCCGATGGTGCCACCCGCTCGATCTCCTTCACGGTCACGTCCTCCGCCGACGTGAACGCATGACGGAAACAGATCCGACGACGACACGTGAACAGAGCCGGGCTCTGTTCACGGTGTTCGGCGACGCAGGGACCACCGACACCGAGCGGTCCAGGGCACGCGACGACCTCGTCGAGCTGCACATCCCGCTCGTCGAGCACTGCGCGCGCCGTTTCGTCAACCGCGGAGAGCCGTTCGACGACCTCGTCCAGGTCGGCACGATCGGCCTGATCAAGGCCGTCGATCGCTTCGACACCGACCGCGGGGTCGAATTCTCGACCTATGCCACCCCCACGATCATCGGCGAGATCAAGCGTCACTTCCGGGACAAGGGTTGGGCGATCAGGGTCCCGCGGAGGCTCCAGGAGCTCCGCCTCGCGATCACCACGGCGACCGGCGAGCTCTCGCAACAACTGGGCCGCTCGCCCACCCCCAACGAGATCGCCAACCATCTGGGGGTCACCACGGAGGAGATCCTGGAAGGCGTCGAGTCCGCGAACGCGTACGCGACGCTCTCCCTCGACGCCGGGGGCGAGAGCGAGGACGGCCCGACGGCGATGATCAACTCGATCGGCGCCGTCGACGAGGCCCTCGAGCAGATCGAGGTCCGAGAGTCGATCAAGCCACTGCTGGCCGCCCTCCCCGATCGGGAGAAATCGATCCTGATGCTGCGCTTCTTCCGCGGCATGACCCAGTCCCAGATCGCGGCCGAGATCGGGATCTCTCAGATGCACGTGTCCCGGCTGCTCGCCCGCACCCTCGACCGGCTGCGCGAGTCCGTCGAGAGCGCCGACTAGGTGTACCCGGCCAGGACGTTGGTAGCGGCGAGCCTGGTTGAACGAACGAGAACCTCCGAATGGGATGTGGCTTGTCTAAGGCCCACTCCAACCCGGAGGTTCTCGTGTCCCACGCTAACGCCCGCTTGACCGTCCA
>DASVMH010000282.1:0-6246 GCA_036384455.1 Marmoricola sp.
CGGCCCGATACGAGGATGTGCTCGCCGCGGTCGCCGCCGGCGGCTTCACCTTCGAGCAACGCAAGGAACTGGCTGCTGAGGCGTTCGTGCACACGGCGTCCTACGACGTCGCGGTCGCGTCGTGGATGGGCAGCGTCCTCACCGATTCCTCGGCCGGATCTGGTTTCCCGTCGTGGGTCGGCGCGACGTACGAGAAGTCGGCATTGCTGCGCTACGGGGAGAACTCACACCAGGCGGCGGCGCTCTATGTGGACCCGGCCGCGGGCGACACCCTGGCCACCGCCGAGCAGTTGCACGGCAAGGAGATGTCCTACAACAACTACCAGGACATGGACGCTGCGCTCCGGGCCGCCAACGACCACGGCGACCGGCCGTGCGTCGCGATCATCAAGCACGCCAACCCGTGCGGCATCGCCGTCGCCGACGATGTGGCGACCGCGCACCGCAAGGCGCACGCCTGCGACTCGACGTCCGCCTTCGGCGGGGTGATCGCGGTCAACCGGCCGGTCAGCGTCGAGATGGCCGAACAGGTCGCGGAGATCTTCACCGAGGTGATCGCCGCCCCGGCGTACGACGAGGGCGCTGTGGAGATCCTGCAGGGCAAGAAGAACATCCGGATCCTGCGCACCGCCGGTCACGGCGGGCAGGGCGTCGAGTTCAAGCAGATCAACGGCGGTCTGCTGATGCAGCAGGCCGATCAGTTCCAGGCCCCCGGCGACGATCCCGCGAACTGGACCCTGGCGACCGGCGAGGCCGCCGACGACGCGACCCTGGCCGATCTCGCCTTCGCCTGGCGCGCGGTGCGCGCGGCCAAGTCCAACGCGATCCTGCTCGCTTCGGGCGGTGCCTCCGTCGGCATCGGCATGGGCCAGGTCAACCGGGTCGACTCCTGCAGGCTCGCGGTCGAGCGCGCCAACACCCTGGCGGTCGAAGGAGGAGCCGCGCTGCGACGATCCGAGGGTGCGGTGGCCGCGTCCGACGCGTTCTTCCCGTTCCCCGACGGCCCCCAGGTGCTCATCGACGCGGGCGTCAGGGCGATCGTGCAACCCGGTGGGTCCGTGCGCGACGACCTCACGATCGAGGCGTGCAGGGCCGCCGGGGTGACGATGTACCTCACCGACACGCGCCACTTCTTCCACTGAGCCTGAGAGGATCACTTCGATGACTGCACAGATACTCGACGGCTCGGCGACGTTGAAGGCGATCAAGGCCGAGCTCACCGAACGGGTCGCGAAGCTGAAGGAGCAAGGTGTCGTCCCCGGGCTCGGCACCGTGCTCGTCGGCGACGACCCCGGTTCGCACTGGTACGTCGGAGCCAAGCACAAGGATTGTGCCGAGATCGGCGTGAACTCCATCCGCCGCGACCTACCGGCCACCTCGACGCAGGCCGAGGTCGAGGCGGTGATCGACGAGCTCAACGCCGACCCGGCGTGCACCGGCTTCCTCGTCCAGCAGCCCACCGGGCTCGACGAGTTCGCGTTGCTCTCGCGGGTCGCTCCCGACAAGGACGTCGACGGGCTGCACCCCTTCAACCTCGGCAAGCTCGTCCTCGGCGAGGACGGCCCGCTGCCGTGTACGCCCTACGGCATCATCGAGTTGCTGCGCCGCTTCGGCGTGGAGCTCGCCGGCGCCGAGGTCGTCGTGGTCGGCCGCGGGATCACCGTCGGGCGGCCCCTCGGCCTGATGCTCACCCGCCGCAGCGAGAACTCCACGGTCACCTTGTGCCACACCGGCACACGGGACCTCGCGACGCACACCCGCAACGCCGACGTGATCGTCGCGGCCGCAGGTGTCCCGGGCATCATCACCCGCGACATGGTCAAGCCGGGCGCGGCCGTGCTCGACGTCGGCGTCTCCCGTGTGGACGGCAGGATCGCGGGCGATCTCGCCCCCGATGTCGCCGATGTCGCCGGTTGGATCTCGCCGAATCCGGGGGGCGTCGGTCCGATGACCCGGGCGATGCTCCTGTCCAACGTCGTCCGCAGCGCCGAACTGGCGGCCGACGCCGCTCAGGGGTGAGTCAGCCCTGAGCGAGAAGGACCAGTCCCACGAGCCTGACGAGGCCGCCGCGGTCGACCCCAGACCGGCGTCCTTGCGCCGGTGGCCGTCGACCCTCGGCGGTGCGGTCTACCTCGGGGTGGTCGCAGCCACCGCGGTCGGCCTCGCGGTCGTCGGCTTCGGGCCATGGCGTCGCGGCGTCGTCGTGATCGGGATCGCCACTCTGGTGGCAGCGGCGACCCGGCTGGTGCTCAGCAACGACGACGGGGGGATGCTGCGCGTCCGGACGAAGCCGTTCGACGTGGTGCTGCTCGTCGGCGCGGGAGTGCTCCTCATCGTGCTCGCGTCGGTGATCCCAGCTCATAGCACTTGAGGGCCTGGGAGTGCGCTCAAGCGCACTCCCAGGCCCTCACGTGTGTGGATCAGATGAGGCCGAGGCCCTTGACGGCCTCGCGCTCCTCGGCGAGCTCGGCGGTCGAGGCGTCGATCTTGCCGCGCGAGAAGTCGTCGATCTCCAGGCCCTGGACGATCGACCAGTCGCCACCGGAGGTGGTGACGGGGAACGAGGAGATCAGCCCTTCCGGGACGCCGTAGGAGCCGTCGGAGACGACCGCCATCGACACCCAGTCACCCTCCGCGCTGCCCAGCAGCCAGTCGCGTGCGGCGTCGACGGTCGCCGAGGCCGCGGACGCGGCGGAGGAGGCACCACGGGCGTCGATGATCGCCGCGCCGCGCTTGGCGACGGTCGGGATGAAGTCGTTCTCGATCCAGCTCTGGTCGTTCACGACCTCGGCGGCGTTCTGGCCCCCGACCTCGGCGTGGAAGACGTCGGGGTACTGCGACGCGGAGTGGTTGCCCCAGATCGTCATCTTCTTGATGTCGGTCACCGCCGCGCCGGTCTTCGCCGCGAGCTGGGAGATCGCATGGTTGTGGTCCAGGCGGGTCAGCGCGGAGAAACGGTTCTGCGGGATGTCCGGGGCGTTGGTCATCGCGATCAGCGCGTTGGTGTTGGCGGGGTTGCCGGTCACGCCGATGCGAACGTCGTCGGCAGCGGCGTCGTTGAGGGCCTTGCCCTGCGCGGTGAAGATCGCGCCGTTCGCCTCGAGGAGGTCGCTGCGCTCCATGCCGGGGCCACGCGGGCGGGCACCGACGAGCAGAGCGAGGTTCACGCCGTCGAAGATCTTGTTGGCGTCCGAGCCGATCTCGACGCCGGCGAGGTTCGGGAAGGCGCAGTCGTCGAGCTCCATGACGGCGCCCTCGAGCGCCTTCAGCGCGGGCTCGATCTCGAGCAGACGAAGCTCGATCGGTCGGTCGCCGAGCAGCGAGCCGCTGGCGAGGCGGAACAACAGGCTGTAGCCGATCTGGCCGGCGGCGCCGGTCACGGCGACCTTGAGCGGGGTAGTGGTCACGGGTGTGCTCCTGAGCAGGTCTTTGACTGGTTGATTCGAAACTATCCCACCCGCTCCGGTGGCCGCCGACCGGTCTCAGGCAGGCGTACGAACGACTGCGCCCCACGACCCGGCCGGGTCGTGGGGCGCAGTCTTGGGCGTGGTGTCCTCAGTCACGCTCGCCCGTGATCAGCGCGTGCGTCGCGCCGGCGATCAGCGCACCCACGATCGGCGCGACGATGAACAGCCACACCTGGCCGAGTGCGTGGCCACCGCCGAACCAGGCGACACCCAGCGACCGGGCGGGGTTCACCGAGGTCCCGTCGACCGGGATCATCACGAGGTGGACCAGGGTCAGGCACAGGCCGATGGTCAGCCCTGCAGCGGCCGGGGTCGCGCGGCGACCGGTGGCTCCGATGATGACGTAGAGGAACATCGCGGTCATCACGATCTCCGCCAGCGCAACCGCGGCGAGCGAGTAGCCACCGTCGCCGTACGCGTTGGTGCCCATGTGCCCGCTCGCGGTGAACCCGGGTCGGCCCTGGGCGATCACCAGGATCACGAAACCGGCGATGGTGCCGCCGACGACCTGCGCGATGATGTAGGCGGGCACGTCCTTCCAGTCGAACCGCTTGGCGGCGGCGAGCCCCACGGTCACGGCGGGGTTGAAGTGCGCCCCGGACACGTGGCCGAGGGCGTAGGCACCCGTGAGCACGGTGAGCCCGAACGCCAGTGCGACCGCGACCCGGTCGACACCGCCGGCAAGGACGACCGTGCCGCAGCCGCCCAGCACGAGCCAGAACGTGCCGAGCGCCTCCGCACCGAGGCGACTGGCCATGATCGGCTGCGCGGTGGCAGCCGTTGAGGGGATTGCAGACTCACTCATGTTCTGCACCTTTCAGGGAAGGGGCGGCACCGAGCCACCCGGGAAGGTGCGCAAAAGACTAGGCTCTGGAACGCTCGAAACGTGGGACCTGGAGCCGTTGACCCCCGAACAGGTGTGGCGGCCCTCCTGATGTATCTTGATATCAAGAAACTTAGCTCCGCCGCCGGAGCGCCCGGCAACCGCACGGAAGGCGATCATGGGTTCGATCATCTACACGCACACCGACGAGGCGCCGCTGCTGGCGACGTACTCCTTCCTGCCGATCCTCTCGGCCTATGCCGGCGCCGCGGGGGTGGACGTCGAGACGCGTGACATCTCCGTCGCCGCCCGCATCCTCGCCCAGTTCGGCCTCGCCGACGACGCCCTGGGGGAGCTCGGCCGGCTCGCGGACGAGCCCGAGGCGAACATCGTCAAGTTGCCGAACATCTCGGCGTCGATCCCGCAGCTCAAGGCGGCGATCAAGGAGCTGCAGGACAAGGGCTTCGACATCCCCGAATACCCCGAGTCGCCGTCGACCGACGAGGAGCGCGAGGTTCGCGCGAAGTACGACGCGGTCAAGGGCTCGGCGGTCAACCCCGTGCTCCGTCAGGGCAACTCCGACCGCCGGGCGCCGTTGTCGGTGAAGAACTACGCGAAGACGCACCCGCACACCAACAAGCCCTTCGGGGACGGTTCGAAGACCCGCGTCGCGACCATGGGCGAGCACGACTTCAAGAGCAACGAGAAGTCGGTGACCCTGGCTGCGGACGACACGCTCTCGATCGTGCTCGAGACCGCGTCCGGTGAGAACGTCGTCCTCAAGGACGGCCTCGCGGTGCTCGCGGGCGAGATCGTCGACGCGACCAAGATGGAGGCCGCGCACCTCGACGCCTTCATCGCCAACGCCCTCGCGCAGGCGAAGGCCGACGACGTGCTCTTCTCCGTGCACCTCAAGGCGACGATGATGAAGGTCTCCGACCCGATCATCTTCGGCCACGTCGTGAAGCAGTACTTCGCCGACGTGTTCGAGAAGTACGGCGCCGACCTCGCTGCGGCCGGCCTGTCGCAGAACGACGGCCTCGGCAGCATCCTCGCCGGCCTCGAGAAGCTGCCGAACGGCGACGAGATCGCGGCCGCATTCCGGGACGCGCTCGCGGCCGGCCCGCGGCTGTCGTACGTCAACTCCGACAAGGGCATCACCAACCTGCACGTGCCCTCCGACGTCATCGTCGACGCGTCGATGCCTGCACTGATCCGCAACGGCGGCCGCATGTGGGGCGTCGACGGTGGTGAGGACGACACCATCGCGGTGATCCCCGACTCCTCCTACGCCGGCGTCTACCAGACCGTGGTCGCCGACTGCCAGGCCAACGGCCCGCTCGACCCGGCCACGATCGGCACCGTCCCGAACGTCGGCCTGATGGCCCAGGCGGCCGAGGAGTACGGCTCGCACGACAAGACCTTCGAGATCCCCACCGCAGGCACCGTCCGCGTGCTCAACGCGGCGGGCGAGGCACTCATCGAGCACGACGTCGAGGCCGGTGACATCTGGCGCGCGTGCCAGACCAAGGACATCCCGGTCCAGGACTGGGTCAAGCTCGCCGTCACGCGCGCTCGCGCGAGCGGCGACCCGGCCGTCTTCTGGCTCGACGAGGCGCGTGCGCACGACGCGGAGATCATCAAGAAGGTCAACGCGTACCTCCCCGACCACGACCTCTCGGGGTTGGAGATCCAGATCCTGACGCCGGAACTGGCGACCGCGTACTCCCTCAAGCGCATGCGCGAGGGCAAGAACACCATCTCGGTGACCGGCAACGTGTTGCGTGACTACAACACCGACCTGTTCCCGATCCTCGAGCTCGGCACGTCGGCGAAGATGCTCTCGGTGGTCCCGCTGATCGCCGGCGGTGGCCTCTTCGAGACCGGGGCCGGCGGCTCGGCACCCAAGCACGTCGAGCAGCTGATCAACGAGGACTACCTGCGCTGGGACAGTCT
>DASVMH010000283.1:0-6726 GCA_036384455.1 Marmoricola sp.
GGTCGAGCTCATCGGCCTCAAGGGCTCGGGCAACAGCGACGACGCCGCGGAAGGCGCGAGCGTCGAGGTGGGGGCCGGCGAGCTCACCATCTACGACAACATCCGCCGCAACGGCGACGTCGCGTGGAGCGACCTGTGCCGCGGTCCGCACCTACCCACCACCAAGCGCATCCCCGCTTTCAAGCTCATGCGCAGCGCGGCGGCGTACTGGCGTGGCGACGAGAAGAACAAGCAGCTCCAGCGCATCTACGGCACCGCCTGGGAGTCCAAGGAGGCCCTCGAGGAGCACCTCCACCGCATCGAGGAGGCCGAGCGCCGCGACCACCGCAAGCTCGGCCGCGAGCTCGACCTGTTCTCCTTCCCCGACGAGATCGGGTCCGGCATGGCGGTCTTCCACCCGAAGGGTGGCGTGATCAAGCGCGAGATGGAGGACTACGTCCGCCGCCGGCACCTCGAGGAGGGCTTCGACTACGTCGGCACCCCCCACATCAGCAAGGACGGCCTGTTCCACACCTCCGGGCACCTGCCCTACTACGCGGACACCATGTTCCCGCCGATGGAGATGGAGCACGCCGAGTACCGCCTCAAGGCGATGAACTGCCCGATGCACAACCTCATCTACCGCTCGCGGCAGCGCTCCTACCGTGAGTTGCCGCTGCGGCTCTTCGAGTTCGGCCACGTCTACCGGCACGAGAAGTCCGGCGTCGTGCATGGGCTGACCCGGGTGCGTGGCTTCGCGCAGGACGACTCGCACTCCTACGTCACCCCCGAGCAGGCGCCGGCCGAGATCAAGCATCTGCTGGATTTCTGTCTCGGTCTCTTCCGTGACTTCGGTCTCGACGACTTCTACCTCGAGCTCTCCACGCGCGATGACAGCAAGCCCGACAAGTTCATCGGCTCCGACGAGGACTGGGCGATGGCGACCGCGGTGCTGGAGAAGGTCGCCACCGATTCCGGCCTCGAGCTGGTGCCCGATCCCGGCGGGGCGGCGTACTACGGACCGAAGATCTCCGTGCAGGCGCGCGACGCGATCGGCCGCACCTGGCAGATGTCGACGATCCAGTACGACTTCAACCAGCCGTCCGCCGATCGGTTCAACCTCGAATACATCGCGCCCGATGGCTCCCGGCAGCAGCCGGTGATGATCCACTCGGCGAAGTTCGGCTCGATCGAGCGCTTCATCGGCGTCCTGACCGAGCACTACGCCGGCGCGTTCCCGCCATGGCTGGCGCCCGTGCAGGTGCAGGGGATCCCGGTCGCCGAGCGGCACCTCGACCACCTGTGGGACGTCGCCAAGCAGATGAGGGCGGCCGGTATCCGGGTCGAGGTCGACGAGTCCGACGACCGGATGCAGAAGAAGATCCGCAACGCACAGTTGCAGAAGGTGCCGTTCATGGTCATCGCCGGCGACGACGACGTGGAGGCCGGCGCGGTCAGCTTCCGCTACCGCGACGGCCACCAGGAGAACGGCGTGCCGGTCGCGGAGGCGATCAAGCGGATCACCGAGGCGGTCGAGTCGCGGACCCAGGTATGACCGACCAGTCGCCGGGGGAGCGGCGCCCGATCGTCGACCTCACCGACGAGCAGGCGCGCCGGGCGCTCGTCCTCAAGTGGGGGCTCGCGGACCCGGACGTGATCCCGGCCTGGGTCGCGGAGATGGACTACGCGCTCGATCCGGTCGTCCACGACGCTGTACGCGAGGCGCTCGACGCGGGCATCACCGGCTATCCGGTCTTCGGGCCCGGCGACGGGCTGGGAGAGGCGTACGCGACGTGGTCGCAGCGCCACTTCGGCTGGGCTCCCGAGCCCGAGGCGATCCAACCCGTCAGCGACGTCACGGCCGGTATGCGCGTCGCCATCGACGTGCTCAGCGAGCGGGCGCCGGTCATCTTCCCGACGCCGGGCTACAACGCACAGTTCGGGCTGGCGAGCATCACCGGCCGTGAGGAGTGGCAGCTGCCGCTCGATGTCGACGCCCCTCGCGCGGAACTCGACCTCGATGCGCTGGATGCGCTGTTCGCCAAGGGTGCGCGCACGCTGATCCTCACCCAGCCGCACAACCCGTGGGGTCGCGTCTTCCCCCGAGCCGAGCTCGAGGGCATCCGTGATGTCGTCTGCCGCCACGGGGCACGCGTGGTCTGCGACGAGATCCATGCGCCGCTGGTGCTGCCGGGCGCCGAGCACGTGCCGTACCTCTCCATCGAGGGTACCCACGACCACGCCGTCGCCGTCGTTGCCGCGTCGAAGGCGTTCAACACCGCAGGCCTGCGCTGCGCGCAGATCGTCATCCCGGATCGCGCGGCTCGGGAGCGGGTCCAGGCCGAGCCGATGTCGCGCAACGACTCCTGGTCGCCGCTCGGGGTGGTCGCCGCACGGGCGGCGTACGAGCACGGCGACCCGTGGCTGGCCAGTCTCATCGAGCGCCTCGACGCCCAGCGCACCCTGCTGGAGGAGTTGCTCGCCGAGCACCTCCCGCTCGCGCGGATGCGACCGCTCGAGGCGACGTACCTCGCCTGGCTCGACGGCCGGGCGTACGGCCACGACGACCCGGCCGCCCTCGCCAAGGATCGGGGCCGGGTGTGGGTCGGTCAGGGCCGCGACTACGCCCCTGACCTGGGCGGTCACATCCGTCTGAACATCGCCACCTCGCCCGATCGGCTCACCGAGATCGTGCGGCGGCTCGCCCGGGCGTGGGCGGCATGATGGACGACGTGACAGCAGATGCCCCCGACGGGCTGCAGCGACTCTGGACGCCCTACCGGATGGCCTACATCACCGGGGAGCGCGACGAGGGCCGGCACCGCGAGGACGGGTGTCCGTTCTGCGCGATGCGCGAGCCGCACGAGGGGGATCTCGTCGTCCACCGGGGCGAGGCGGTGTTCGCGGTGCTCAACCTGCACCCCTACAACCCGGGCCACCTGATGGTGCTGCCCTATCGCCATGTGGGCGACCTCGAGGACCTGGCCGACGACGAGTCCGCCGAGTTGTCGGCGGTCACGACAGCGGCCGTACGCACCCTGCGGGCGATCAGCGCCCCCGATGCCCTCAACATCGGCCTCAACCTGGGCGCCGCCGCCGGCGGATCGCTGTCGGCGCACCTGCACCAGCACGTGGTGCCGCGCTGGGTCGGCGACGCGAATTTCATCACCGTCATCGGTGGCACCAAGACGCTCCCGCAGCTTCTCGAGGAGACCCGCGACCTACTCCGGAAGGCGTGGATCGGTTGAGTCTGGTCGCAGACGCGGCACTCGCCGCGGACCTGGTCCGTGAGGCCGGCCAGCTGGCTGCCGAGATGCGCGGCGACGGGCTTCGCACCGAGCACAAGAGCTCGCTCACCGACGTCGTCACCGCGGCCGACCGCGCCGCCGAGCGACTGATCACCGACCACCTCGCAGCCTTCCGGCCCGCCGACGGTGTCCTCGGCGAGGAGGGCGCATCGAAGGACGGCACGTCGGGGCGCACGTGGGTGATCGACCCCGTCGACGGCACCTACAACTTCGTGCAGGGCCTGACCTGGTGGTGCTCGGCGGTGGCGCTCGTCGAGGACGGGGACGTCGTGCTCGGGGCGGTTTACCACCCCCACGACGACGTCCTGTTCGTCGGTGGTCCCGATCTCCCGCCGACGCGCAATGGTGAGTTGATCCCGTCGATCGAGGACGTCCCCCTCGCGCGGGCATGCGTGGCGACCTATCTGCACCCGCCGCACCAGTCGACGCAGGTGGGCGCGGCCTACCGCCGGATGGCCGGCTCGGCGGCGACCCTGCGGCTGCTCGGCTCGGGCACCCTCGAGGCGATGGCGGTCGCCCAGGGCCAGATCCACCTGACCGCGCAGCACAGCGTCCCCGACTGGGATCGCCTTCCCGGCGAGGCGATCATCCGAGGGGTCGGCGGGGTGTCCCGTTCGGTCGACGCCGCAGGCGTCACCTGGACGGCCATGGGCCCGCCGACGGCCGTACGTCAGGCGGTCGCGGCACTCGAGGGTCGCTGACCGACCCGAGCTGCGAAACCGTGTAGTTCTCGGACGCTATACGTCTGCGATCTACACGACTGTCCGGGTCTCCACAGGGTTGTCCACAGTTCGCCGGGCTCCTCACCCACAAGCCCGCAATTGCGGAGAACCTGTGGGCATGCCTTTCGACGATGACGCCCTGCAGCATCTGCTCCGGTGGGTGCAGGACGGTGTCGTGTCGCGACGGCAGTTGCTCGATCTCGGCGCCTCGGACGGTGACATCAAGCGCATGGTGCGTCGCCGCGAGCTCGTACGAATGCATCCGGGGGTCTTCATCAACCACACGGGCGAGCCGAGCCGTTCGCAACGCGAGCAGGCAGCCGTGTTGGCCTGTTGGCCCGCTGCCCTCGGTTTCGAGTCGGCCATGGGCGTGCCCCCACCCGATGGGCGGATCCGAGTGGTGATCCCCGCGGGACGCAAGGTGGTCCCGCTCCGCGGGGTTCGCGTACAACGCCTGGACCACTTCGCCGACCGCGTGGATCCGATCCCGTCCCCGCCGGCTGTGCACTATTCGCACGCAGCCATCGACACCGCAGCCGAGCGGGACGAGGCCGCGGCCTTCGCCCTGCTCAGTGAGGCACTGTGGACCCGCCGGACCACGGTCACGCAGCTTCGCGATGTGCTCGACAGGCGTGGCCGGATCCGGCGTCGAAGCATGCTCTCGCGGCTCCTCGAGGACCTTGCGGTCGGCACCTGCTCGGTCCTCGAGCGCGGGTACCTCCACCGGGTCGAAGGCCCTCATGGACTTCCCCGGATGGATCGGCAGGCGCGAGACGTCCTCAACGGGCGCACCATCTACCGCGACGGCGAGTACGCCGCGTATCGGCTGGTGATCGAACTCGACGGACGTGTACACCACACCGGCGCTGCCGCGCGTACGCGTGACAGCACCCGGGACCTTGAAACGCTCGCCGACCGCGATGAGGCGACGGTCCGGCTGACCTACCATCAGGTTTTCAAGGACTCCTGTCGCACAGCTCGGCTGATCGCGCGGATCCTTGAGCATCGCGGCTGGACCGGCCGTACGCATCGCTGCCCGGAGTGCCCGCGAGCCACAGCCGTGTAGATCCCGGACACCAGGCGTCCAGGATCTACACGAGAACGCGCTGACCGATACCCTGCACCCGCCATGCTTGAGAGATTCCGTCAGTTCTGGACCAACGTCTGGTCACCGGTCGCCCACCTGTTCCTGAAGTGGGGGATCAGTCCCAACACCGTCACCACGGTCGGCACGATCGGGGTGGTCGCCGGCGCGGTGATCTTCTTCCCGATGGGCAAGTTGCTCATCGGGGTGCTCGTCATCACCGCGTTCGTCTTCAGCGACATCATCGACGGCTACATGGCGCGTACGAGCGGGCAGACCTCGCCCTTCGGCGCGTTCCTCGACTCCACGCTCGACCGGATCGGCGACGCCGCGATCTTCGGCGGCCTGGCGATGTACTACGTCGGGCCCGGTGACAACCACTGGTTCGCCGCGTTAGCGATCTACTGCCTGTCGATGGGCTCGGTCACCTCGTACGCCCGGGCGCGCGCCGAATCGCTCGGGATGCAGGCCAAGGTGGGCATCGCCGAGCGCTCCGACCGGCTCGTCTCGATCCTGGTGATCACCGGTCTGGCCGACCTGATCAGGATCCTCGGCGCCAGCGACAAGGTGCTCTACGCGATCCCGGTCACCCTCGGCCTGCTCGCGATCGCGAGCACCATCACGGTCGGTCAGCGGATCGCCGTCGTACGCACGCAGGCGCTTGCCGCCACCGCCGCCCTGCCCCCGGGGGAATCCGGTTCGGCTCAGGGCTGAGCGGCCCCTAGAATTGCCATATGGCAGAACAGCTTCCCCCGACCTCCGGTTCCACCGGCACCTCCCGCGTCAAGCGCGGCATGGCCGAGATGCTCAAGGGCGGCGTGATCATGGACGTGGTCACCCCCGAGCAGGCGAAGATCGCCGAGGACGCCGGCGCCGTCGCGGTGATGGCGCTCGAGCGCGTCCCTGCTGACATCCGCGCCCAGGGCGGGGTGTCGCGGATGAGTGACCCCGACATGATCGACGGCATCATCGAGGCCGTCTCGATCCCCGTGATGGCCAAGGCCCGGATCGGCCACTTCGCCGAGGCGCAGGTGCTGCAGAGCCTGGGTGTGGACTACATCGACGAGTCCGAGGTGCTCACCCCGGCCGACTATGCCAACCACATCGACAAGTGGGCGTTCACCGTGCCGTTCGTGTGCGGTGCCACCAACCTCGGTGAGGCGTTGCGCCGGATCACCGAGGGTGCGGCGATGATCCGTTCGAAGGGCGAGGCCGGCACCGGCGACGTGTCCAACGCGGTCACCCACATGCGCACCATCCGACGCGAGATGCGCCGGCTGCACGGGCTCTCCGAGGACGAGCTCTATGTCGCGGCCAAGGAGTTGCAGGCGCCGTACGAACTGGTCCGCGAGGTGGCCGAGGCCGGCAAGCTCCCGGTGGTGCTCTTCACCGCCGGCGGGATCGCCACCCCGGCTGACGCCGCCATGATGATGCAGCTCGGCGCGGAGGGCGTCTTCGTCGGCTCGGGCATCTTCAAGTCCGGCAACCCCGCAGAGCGCGCCGAGGCCATCGTCAAGGCGACCACCTTCTTCGATGACCCCGATGTGGTCGCGAAGGTGTCCCGAGGTCTGGGTGAGGCGATGGTCGGCATCAACGTCGAGGAGATCCCGCAGCCGCACCGGCTCGCCGAGCG
>DASVMH010000284.1:0-16084 GCA_036384455.1 Marmoricola sp.
TAGGGCCATGGTTGGAACGCGTTCTATTTTCGGTTACAGCACCCGTCAGGCGGTCATCGCGGGTCTGACCGCCAACGCCATCAAGCCGCTCGACACCGAGCCCACCGCCATCCCCGCGTTCGCCGCCGGTTGGCTCTCCAGCGAGCTCGCACCACAACTCATGGGTCTCTCGCTCGCCGACACCGCGATCTCACTGGCACGGGGCCGGGCGACGAAGCTGGGCGTGGCCTGCGCCCTCGCCAGCGCAGCGGGCCTGACCTGGATGACGATGCGGGCCAACAAGACGGAATCCTTCATCGAGACGACGTTGCACGACGGCGTCGGTCCCGACTACGGCGACCTGCTCGACCCCTCCCTGCTCGACGAGGTGACCACGCCCGTACGAGCGCTCGTCCATCCCCTGAAGATGATCGATCCCGAGGTCGAGGTCACCCGCAACATCAACTACACCGAGGGCGGCAAGCGTGCCCTCCTCGACATCTACCGCGAACGCGGGGCGAACCTCTCGAAGGCACCGGTCCTCATCCAGATCCACGGCGGCGGCTGGACGATCGGGAACAAGGAGGAGCAGGGCCTGATCCTGATGAACCAGATGGCCAAACGCGGCTGGGTCTGCGTCGCGGCCAACTACCGGCTCTCGCCCAAGCACAAGTGGCCCACGCACATCGTCGACGTCAAGCGGGCGATCGCCTGGGTGCGCGAGCACATCGCGGAGTACGGCGGCGATCCCGACTACCTCGTCGTCACCGGCGGATCCGCCGGCGGACACCTGTCGTCGCTGGCCGCGGTCACGCCGAACCTGCCGCAGTTCCAGCCCGGCTTCGAGGAGGCCGACACCCACGTCGAGGCGTGCGTCCCGTTCTACGGCGTCTACGACATGCTCGGCGAGGACAACGACAAGTACACCGTCGGGCTTCGCGACCAGTTCCTCGCCAAGCGGGTGTTCGGGGTCAAGGACACGTCAGCACACCTCGACGCCTTCCGTGATGCGTCGCCGCTCTACCACGTGGGTCCTGACTCCCCCGACTTCTTCGTGCTGCACGGCACCAACGACACGTTGGTCTCCGTACGCCAGGCGCGCGCGTTCGTGGCGAAGCTTCGTGCCGAGTCCAAGCACTCCGTGACGTACGCCGAGCTCGCGGGCGCCCAACACGCCTTCGAGGTCTTCGGATCGGTGCGCAGCTACCAGGCGATCCGCGCCGTCGGCCGTTGGCTGGCGTGGCACCACGCCGCGTGGCTGCGCGAGCGCGTCGCCTAACCCCGCGGTAGCCCCAGGATCCGTTCTCCGGCAACGTTGCGCAGGATCTGGGTGGTGCCGCCGGCGATCGACAGGCACCGGGTGTTGAGCAGCTCCCATACGTCGGCACGGACGTCCTCACCACCGAGGACGGCGGCGGCCCCCTGCATGCGTACGACCAACTCGGCGCCGTCCTGACGGTTGCGGACGCCGAGCAGCTTCGCCACGCTCGACTCCGCGCCGGGACCTTGCCCTGCGAGCGAGCGCAGCGTGGTGCGTACGCCCAGCAAGGAGCACACCGTGGCCAGGGCGATCGACCGCCCGACCTCGGCGCGGACCGTCGCCGGCGTGTCGGCACCGACGAGCTCGATCGCGCGCTCCGTCGACTTGCTGAGTCGGCTCGTGGCCATCGCGACCCGCTCGTTGGCGAGCGTCGTGCGGGCGAGCCGCCAGCCGCCGTCGACGTCACCGACGACGCAGTCGTCGGGCACGAAGACGTCATCGAGGAAGACCTCGTTGAACAGGGCCTTCCCAGTGATCTCACGCAACGGCCGCACCTCGATGCCGTCGCTGGTCCTCATGTCGACGAGGAAGTACGTGATGCCCTTGTGTTGAGGGGCGTCCGGGTTCGTACGGGCCAGGCAAATGCCCCAGTCAGCACGCTCGGCCATGGAGTTCCACACCTTCTGCCCGGTGAGCCTCCAGCCTCCCTCCACACGCACCGCACGGGTGCGCAGCGACGCGAGGTCGGAGCCCGCCTCGGGCTCGGAGAAGAGCTGGCACCAGACCAGGTCACCGAGCAATGACGGCTTCACGAAGCGCTCCTGCTGCTCCGGCGTGCCGTGCTCGATGATCGTCGGCAGCGCCCACCCGGCGATCACGATGTCCGGCCGGACGACGCCGACTCGAGCCAGCTCCTGGTCGATCACGAGTTGGGTGACCGGATCGGCGCCGACGCCGTACGGCGCGGGCCAGTGCGGGGTCAGGTAGCCGCTATCCGTGAGGGAGGCACGGCGCTCGGCCTCGGGCAGCGCGGCGATCCGCTCGGCTGCGGCTGCGACGCCCGGCCGGATCTCCTCGTCGGCGCCTTCGAGGTCGACGTCCACCGTGCGCCGCGCACCCGTGACCGCGCGGTCGGTCAACCGTTGTGCGGCCGCGCCCGTGTCGCCGAGGAGCGCACGCAGGGACAGTGCTCGGCGTAGGTAGAGATGTGCGTCGTGCTCGAAGGTGAAACCGATGCCACCGAGGACCTGGATGCAGTTCTTCGCGTTCTCGACCGCACCGTCGAAGGCGGTCACCTGGGCGACATCGGCCGCAAACGCCCATTGGTCGTCGGAGCCACCGGCGGCCGACGCGACGTCCCATGCGGCCGCGGTCACCGACTCGGCCACCTCGAGCATCTCGGCGCACAGGTGCTTGATCGACTGGAAGGCGCCGATCTTCGTGCCGAACTGCTCGCGCACGCCGGCGTACGAGACGGCGGTCTCCAGGCACCAGCGGGCGATGCCGGAGGCCTCGGCCGCGGCGAGCGTCACGGCGATCCGGCGCAGTCGTTCGCGGGTGAGCCCAGCGACGGGCTCGGCGCCCTCCATTGCCGATGGATCCAGCTGAGCATGCCGGCCGAACCGCCGGCTCAGGTCGAGGCCCTCCGCCGCCCGGACGGTCACGGAGGTGGCCGGGACGACGAACCATCGATCGGAGGTGTCACCGAGGAGGTACGCGCTCGCGCCGGGCGCATCCCAGACATACCCGTCCTCGAGGCCGATGCCGATCACGACCCCCTCTGCGACCGATGCCGCCGCCGCATGACCCGCGAGGGCGAGGGCGGCGACCGACGTGCCGAGCAGCGGACCGGGCAGGAGTTCGTGGGCTGCCGCCTCGAGCGCCACCGCGACGTCGAGGACACTGCCATCACCGCCGCCGTTCGCCTCGGCCACGCCGATGGCCGCCAGGCCCATCTCGGTCACGGCCCGCCACGTCTCGGCGAAGTCCGCATCGGCATCGCCCTCCGCGGACCGGGCCGCCTCGACACCGCCTGTGGCCGCAGCCCATTTGCGCAGGCTCGCGCCGAGTTGGAGGTGCTCGTCCGTGATCCCGATCGACATACCCACCTGCTCTTCGGCGCGAAAACTAGAACGTGTTCCAATCATAATAGAGTGGATCGCGTGCTGCCGTCCGATCTGCTCCCACACGCTCGCGCCGCCAAAGGCTTCATGCCCGAGGACGAGGGCGACCTCCTCCACCGCACTGCCCTGGCGCATCTGCCCGAGGGCCCCGCACTGGAGGTGGGCACCTATTGCGGCAAGTCGGCGATCTACCTCGGCGCCGCCGCCCGTGCGACCGGGTCGGTGGTGTTCACCCTCGACCACCACCGCGGCTCCGAGGAGAACCAGGCCGGCTGGGAACACCACGACGCCTCGCTCGTGGATGACGAGTTCGGGCTGATGGACACGCTCCCCATCTTCCGGAAGACGATCGCGCGAGCAGGTCTCGAGGACGAGGTCGTCGCGATCGTCGGGCGATCGACGACTGTCGCACCGCGGTGGCGGACGCCGCTGGCGCTGCTCTTCATCGACGGTGGGCATGCCGAGATCCACGCCCAGAACGACTACTCCGGCTTCGCCCGTTGGATCCAGCCCGGAGGCGTCCTCGTGATCCACGACGTCTTCGAACGTCCCGAGGACGGCGGCCAGGCACCGTTCCATGTCTGGCAGCGCGCCGTCGCATCCGGGTCGTTCACACCTGCGGAGACCGTCGGCTCGATGCGGGTGCTCACGCGTACGAGCGGAGATGCCGGCGAGCCGGTCGGGTGATCAGCGGACGAAGGAGTCCTCGCAACCGCACTCGAGGGCGAGTTCCTCGAAGTGGGGCGCGAGCGTGTCTCCGCGCATGATCCCCGAAGCCGGCGTCGTACGGGACAGCTCGTCGGCGGCGAGCACCACCGCCGCTGCGGTGTACGTCGTGTGTTCGTGCGGCCAGTTGACCTGGTCGGGCCAGACCCAGCCGGTCCAGTAGCGTCCGTCGTCCTCGCGCAGGTGTTGCATCGCCGCGAACTGCTCCACGGCCCGCGTGTGGTCGCCGATCGCATCGAGCGACATCACCAGCTCGCAGGTCTCGGCGCCGGTGACCCAGGAGTTCTGCTCCACACACTTGATGCCGAGGCCGGGCACGACGAAGCGGTCCCATCGCTCCTCGACCAGGGCGACCGCGTCCGAGCCGCGGACGGCCCCGCCCAGGACCGGGTAGTACCAGTCCATCGAGAACTGGGACTTGTCGAGGAAGAGGTCACGGTGCCGGCGTACGGCGTGGCCGAGGCGCCCGCCCGCCAGCTCCCAGTCGAGCTGCGGATCACCGACGAGCTCTGCCAGCGCGACGCCGGCACGCAACGACTGATAGATGCTCGAGGAACCGGCGAGCAGTGCCTGCTCGTTGACGTTCGCGGGCCCACGGGCGTCCCACTCCTGTGACCAGGCGATGCCGCCGAACGGGAGTTGCAGACCGACGACGAAATCGAGCGCGCGGCGTACGACCGGCCACATCCGGTTGACGAACGAGCGATCCCGACGCAGCAACCAGTGGTGCCACACCCCCACCGCGAGATACGCCGACATGTTCGTCTCCCCCGACGCGTCCTTGACGCCGCCGACGACGATCTCCATCGGCCAGGAACCGTCGTGCCTCTGGGTGCGGGCACACCATTCGTACGCCCGCTCGGCGGCTGCGACCTGACCACCGACCATCAGCGCCATCGCCGCCTCGACGTGGTTCCAGACGTCGGTCTTCTCGCCCGGGGTCCACGGCACCGCCCCCGACGGCTCCTGCATCGCTGCGATCGAGGCGGCCGTATCGGCAACCTGGGCAGCGGTGAGCACACCGTCGACGGCCGGGACCGGCCAGGATGATCGAGGAGTCAAGCCGGTCACTCCGGCTTGCGGAAGTAGAGCACCATGCTCTTGCCGATCAGCGGGTTCAGCGCCCGCTCGGCCAGACGGGTCGCCGTGGAGAACCTCGGCGTCCTCATGATGTCCCACACCAGGACCTGGTGATACGCCTTGACGAGCGGGTGGTCGTCGTTCTCGACGCCGACGGCAGCCTTGAGCCACCAGTACGGCGCGTGCAGACCGTGAGCGTGCGACTTGCCCTCGAAGATCATCGCGGTGCCGGGCGTCCCGTCATTGGGCCGGCCGCCCTTGGTCACCTTGTCGACCAGCTCGTGGTCGGTGTAGATCCGGATGTGTCCGCCAGTGGCGTTGTGATAGTCCGGGGACAGCCGCCAGTTGATCACCTCGGGCAGCCACCGCGGCACCGTGATCGCCATGGTGCCGCCCGGGCGCAGCACCCGGATGAGCTCCTTGATCGCGGTCACGTCGTCGTGGATGTGCTCGAGCACCTCCGAGGCGACGACCCGGTCGAACTCACCGTCGGCGAAGGGCAGCGCGAGCGCGTCGCCCTCCTTGATGTCGGCGCTGGCGCCCGCGGGCACCTCGCCCGCCTCCTTCATCGCGCCGAAGAGTTCAAGCACTCCTGCCAACTCGTCGGCGTCCTGGTCGAAGGCGATCACGTCGGCGCCGCGGCGGTACATCTCGAACGCGTGCCGCCCGGCACCGCAACCCATGTCGATGACCCGGTCGCCGGGCCGGAGGCCGAGGCGGTCGAAATCAACGGTCAGCATCTGCTTGCTCCTTCTCGAAAGACTCGATCACACGCTCGTACGCCGCTGCCGTCGCGACCGCGACCGCACGCCAGCTGAACAGCTCCTGGGCGCGCTCACGACCGGCGCGGCCCATGCGCTCGCGGCGCTCGGGGTCGTCGAGCATCCGCTCGATCGCCGTCGTCAACTGCCCCACGTCCCCCGGCTCGACCATGTCGGCGCACAGGCCCTCGGGGCCGACGACCTCGGGGATGGCACCGGCGCGACTGACCACCAACGGGGTCTCGCACGCCATCAGTTCGGCGGTCGGGAGCGAGAAGCCTTCGTAGAGCGAGGGCACGCACGCGACCTCCGCGGAGCCCATCACCTGGACCAGTTCGGTGTCGCTGATGCCGTGCACGAAACGCACGTGGTCACCGATGCCCAACTCCTCGATCAGCTTCTCCGTGCGACCGCCCGCTGTCGGTTTGGTCACGAGCAGCAACTCGACGTCCCTCTCGGTGCGCAGTTTGGCGAACGACTCCAACAGCGTGGCGATGCCCTTCATCGGGGCGTCTGCGCTCGCCATCGCGACGATCCGACCGGGGACCCTCGGTTCGGTCGGCGGCACGAAGCACTCGTCGACCCCGAGCGGGATCACCTGCATCTTGGCCGGGTCGACGCCGAAGTCCTTCGCGACGTCGCGTTTCGACGATTCGGACGGGAGCAGGATCCAACGTGCGCGACGCGCGACCTTGGCCTGCATCTTCACGAAGCCGTACCAGCGTCGCAACGACAGCTTCTTGCGCAGCGTCGGGGCGGCGGCGATGTCGACCCGGCGGTCGAAACTGATCGGATGGTGCAACGTGGTCAGCAAAGGGAGCCCGATCCTCTCCTCGATCTGCCCGATCCCGTACGACAGCACCTGGTTGTCGTGCACGACGTCGAAGTCGTCGCGGCGATCGGCCAGGACCCGCAGGATCCGCTTGCCGAACGTACGCGGCTCGGGGAAGCCGGCCGTGCACATGATCGCGAACTCCTGCACGTCGATCAGGTCTCGGAACTCCCACGGCCACACCATCCGGAACGGGTCGGGCTCGCGGTAGAGGTCGAGGCTGGGCACCTTCGTGAGCGACACGCCCTCGTCGAGTACGGGGTACGGCTGGCCCGAGAAGACCTCCACCTCGTGCCCCAGTGCGACCAACTCACGGCTCAGGTGCCGGATGTAGACGCCCTGGCCGCCGCAATGGGGTTTGCTGCGATAGGACAACAGTGCGATGCGCAAACGAGCGCCTCCACATCGATACGGCGCCCGAAGCGCAACTGGAACGTGTTTCTATTCTACCGAACTCAACTGTTAGCCTAACCAGCGTGACCACGGCGAACTCGTTGAGCGCTGACGATCTCGGTTCCGCTGCCCAGCGCGACCGGCGACGGCGCATCCTCCAGGCGACGATCGAGATCGCGTCCAAGGGCGGGTTCGACGCCGTCCAGATGCGTGCGGTCACCCAGCGCGCCGATGTCGCCCTCGGCACCCTCTACCGCTACTTCCCCTCCAAGATCCATCTGCTGGTCTCGGCCCTGGGGTCGCAGTTCGAGGACGTCTCGGCGAACCTCTCCAAGTCCCCCATCCCTGGCGACACCGCCGCCGACCGGGTGATCTGGGTGCTCGGCAAGGCCACCCGCGGCATGCAGCGCGACCCGAACCTCACCGAGGCCCTCACCCGGGCATTCATGTTCGCCGACAAGTCGGTGGCCGGTGAGATCCACACCGTCGGCATGCAGTTGACCACGATGCTCACCCACGCGATCCAGGGCGGTGCGTACGACGCCGACGCCGAACTCACCGACGAGAACGTCTCCGTCGCCCGCGTGATCAGCGACGTCTGGCTCTCGTCCCTCGTCTCCTGGGTCACCGGCCGGTTCAGCACCGAAGAGGTCCACGACCACCTCGACACCGCCGTCCGCCTCCTCCTCAGGGACTAACCTCCGAAGGCGTGGGTGGCGGTGACCCCGCCGTCGACGGCGAGTTCGGCGCCGTTCATGTAACCGGACTCATCACTGGCGAGGAAGACGTAGACCGGGGCGATGTCCTGCGGCACACCGACGCGGCGCATCGGCACCTTGGAGGCGCCGTACTCCATCGCGGCGTCGCCGCCATGGACACGGGTCATCGGGGTGTCGATCATCCCGGGGTGCACGGAGTTGACCCGGATGCCCTTGCCGCCGAGCTCCATCGCGGCGCACTTCGTCATGCCGCGGATCGCCCACTTCGTGGCGGCGTAGCCCGAACAACCGGCCATCCCGGCAAGGCCCTCCACCGAGGAGGCGTTGATGATCGAGCCGCCACCGTTGGCGGCCATCGTCGGCACCACCGACCGCATCCCGAGGAACACGCCCATCTGGTTGATCCGCCACATCAGCTCGACGTCGGCCAGATCGCCGGTCGCGATGTCACCGAAACGCAGGATGCCGGCGTTGTTGGCGAGCACGTTCACCGATCCGAAGCGCTCGTTCGCGTCGGCGACGACCGCGGTCCACGACTCCTCGGAACTGACGTCGTGGTGCGTGAAGTGGGCCTGCCCGCCCAGTTCTGCGGCCAGGGCCTGACCGGGCTCATCGGCCACGTCGGCGATGACGACGCGGGCGCCCTCGGCGACGAAGGCACGGGCGATCTCGGCGCCCTGGCCCTGCGCGCCTCCGGTGACGATGGCGACCTTGCCATCAAGTCGACTCATGGTGGGGATCTCCTGGACTAGACGGTGAGTTTCATGACGGAGTCGGCGGCGAACCCGACATGGGGATCGCGGTCCCCGAAGAAGCCACCGAGCTGGCTCGAGAGGTCCTCGGGCGTCCACGTGGCTCCGGCCTTGTCGAAGCGTTGCTCGACGACCGGTGCCGCGATGAGCGCGACCATGCCGCCATAGACGACGAAGACCTGGCCGGTGATGTTGTCGGCCGCCGGTGAGGCGAGGTACGCGACGAGGGGCGCGACGTGCTCGGGCGAATACGGGTCGACCTCGAGCCCGGAGGTGTCCTCACCGAAGACCTGTGCAGTCATGGCGGTACGTGCCCGCGGGCAGATCGCGTTCGCGCGTACGCCCACCTTCGCGAGCCCTCGCGCGGTGGACAGCGTCAACGCCGCGATCCCGGCCTTCGCGGCGGCGTAGTTGGCCTGACCGGGCGAGCCGCCGAGGAACGCCTCGGACGCGGTGTTGATGACCCGGCCGTAAACCGGGGCGTCGGCGGCCTTCGACTTCTCCCGCCAGTACGACGCCGCGTTGCGCGACAGCAGGAAGTGGCCGCGCAGATGCACGCGGATCACCGCGTCCCACTCGTCGTCGGACATGTTGAAGATCATCCGGTCACGGGTCATGCCGGCGTTGTTGACCACGATGTCGAGCGAGCCGAATCCGTCCGCCGCGGCGGTCACCATCGCGTCGGCCGTGCTCCGCTCGCCCACGTCTCCGGCGACGATCGCGGCCTCACCACCGGCCTCCTTGATCTCGGCGGCGACGTCATCGGCGCCTCCGGGCAGGTCGTTGAGGACGACCCGGGCGCCGGCGCCGGCAAGGGCGAGTGCTTCGGCGCGGCCGAGGCCGGCACCGGCCCCGGTGACGACCGCGACCTTGCCCTCCAAAGAGGTGGTCACTCGTCCTCCACGATCGAGAGCGCGGACTTCGGGCAGGCGGCCACCGCCTGCTCGACGCGGTCGCGGTTCTCCGGGGTGACCGTCGGGTCGTCGACCTGCAGGTAGTCATCGTCATCGATGCGGAACACGTCCGGAGCGAGCGCCTCGCACATCGCGTTGGACTCGCACAGGTCGAAGTCCACCTTCACCTTCGCCATCTCACTGACTCCTTCTTCAGCCTGCGCTGCCCTGTCCGGGAAGCGCGCCGTTCATCTTGCGGTGGTCCCAGCTGGCCACCTTGTCCGGTACGACGACCACGCCGACCCGCTTACGTGCCTGGCCATCGACGATCTGATCGCCGAGATCGCCGAGGTCAGCGCCCCCGGCCATCACCTCCACGACCCGGCGACCGAGCGTGCGGATCTCGTCGTAGTCCTCCACGAGCTCACCACGGCCCTGGATGCTGACGCCGCGCAGCTCGCCGTAGTCGATGCCGTCCTCGACGAGGCAGCTGATCCGCGGGTCGCGACGCAGGTTCTTGATCTTCTGCGAACTGCCGTAGGTCCAGAACGTGATCCGGCCCTGGTCGTCCAACGCGTAGAAGAGCGTGGTCAGGTGCGGTGCACCGTCGGGGCCGACGGTCGCGACCTGGACCTTCATGTTCGCCGCGAGGAAATCGGAGAGCTCCGCATCGGTCAGGCGTACGGCTGCGCGAGAACCCGCCATGTCAGGACCCCTCACTCGAGTGGCCCGGGAAGACGTGCGCGTCGGGGTCGATCACGACCGCAGCGTTGTTGACTGCGGTGGCGGCTTCGCCGAATCCGACCGCGATCAGCTTGACCTTGCCGGGGTACTCGTTGATGTCCCCGGCGGCGAAGACCCGACCGAGATTGGTACGCATGGACGGGTCCACGGCGATGTGCCGCTTCTCCAGGGTCAGCCCCCAGTCCTTCATGGCGCTGAGATCCGCGATGAACCCCAAGGCTGCGATCACCCGCTGGGCGGGGCGTTCCAGGGTCTCCCCCGACTTGGTGGTGATGCGCACACCGCTGACCGGGCCATCGTCGGTGTCGCTGAACAGCTCCGAGACCTCGGCGTTGGTGACCACCTCGGTGGGGCCGGCGAGCACCGCGTCAACCGTGGCCTGGTGGGCGCGGAACGCATCGCGCCGGTGCACCAGTGTGATCGAACCCGCGATGCCGGTCAGCTGATGCGCCCAGTCGAAGGCGCTGTCACCGCCGCCGACGATGACGACGTCGAGTCCGGCGTACTCCTCGAACGACGGGACGAAGAAGACGAGGCCGCGACCGTCCCACCCGTCACCCGCGGGCAGCGCACGTGGCGTGAACTTGCCGATCCCGGCGGTGATCAGCAACACCTTGGCCCGGACGGTGGTGCCGTCGTCGAGGCCGAGGGTCACCCCGTCGGTGTCCTCCTCGAGCCTGACCGCGGTCCGGTCGAGAAGGTACGTCGGGTCGGCCGATGCGGCCTGCTCGACCAGATTCGCAACGAGCTCACGTCCCTTGATCACCGGGAAGCCGGCGACGTCGAGGATCGCCTTCTCCGGATAGAGCGCGGAGACCTGGCCGCCGAGCTCCGGGAGCGAGTCGACGACCGCGATGCTCATCCCGCGAAACCCTGCGTAGTAGGCAGCGAACAGACCCGCCGGACCGGCCCCGATGATCGCCAGGTCGACCTCGATCGCCGACCCCGTGCCGACATCCTCGTGGACCATACGCTGCTCCTGTAAGTAGAACGTGTTCTAACTTAGCATCAGAACGGGGCGATCTTCGAGATCCGCCACCCCACGGCCGTCTTGACCATCGTCACGATCGCGCGGTTCTCGTCGACCTGGGTGTTCTTGCTGCCCTTGGCCGTCGTGGTCTGGTTGATGAAGACCAGCGCCTTGACCTCGTCGTCGGTGATCGAGGTCAGCCCGATCGAGGCCACCTTGGCGGTGAGGTTGAGTTTGTACTTGCTCACGCTCGCGCGGACCTTGTCCAGCGTGGCGAGGTAGTCACTCTTCATCGAGGCGGTCATCAACGCCTGTGCCTTCTTCGAGTCGGCGTCGAAGCTGGCCGCTTTGTACGACAACACGGTCGCGGTCGCAGTGCTCACCCTGTCGAGCTGCACGCTGCGCACCGCTTCGGAGACCACCTGGCCGTCAGTGGCGTCGTGGGCGTGCCACGCGTGATGGCCGACCAGATAGGCCGACACCGCGGCGACAGCGATGAGCAGCACCAGGACCGCCGAGGTCACGGGGCTGATCAGGGCGCGTACGAAGGGTGGTCCGCTCACGGCGGGCGGTTCCGGGTCGCCGAGCGTCTCGGGCGGCTCCGCGGGCGGCTCCGCCGACGCCGCTGCGCCATCGTCCTGAGGCAGGTCGGAGCCGCAGTAGCGGCATTTGATCGCCGCGGCCTTGATCGTCTCGGCGCAGAAGGGGCACGCCTTCTCGTCGGCGGCGAGCTTGTCGCCGCTCATGAGACCGGCTCCACGTCGGAGAGCTTCCAGCCGTCGGCGGTCTTGGTCAACTCCACCGTGAAGCGGAAGTACAAGCACTTGGCACCGGCGTGCGGGCAGCTCTTCGTCGCCTTGACCTTCTTGGTCGCGCTGTTCTTGCGGACCAGATCGGCGGCCACCACGGCCGTGGCCCTGCCGTCCTTGATCTGGTTGATACCGACCTCGCGAACCGTCGGCGTCGCCACCACGCGCGCCGTCTGGGCAGCAGCCTTGATGTTCACCCGCGCGGCGCTGTACTGCTTCTTGAAGGATCCTGTCGAGAGGTTCAGGAGGCGGTCCTGGAGCGGGTCCATGTCCTTGTAGTTCACGCTCAGGAACGCGTCGAGCGCAGTCCGCGCCGCACCCGTCACGGCGACGTACTGCTTCTCGCTGCGGTCAGCAGGGCTGGTGCCCGGCAACACCTTGCGGCCGCCGATGGCGACGACGATCGCCGCAGCGATCGCCAGGACGAGGACAGCAGCCAGCACCATGTTCGCGACGCGCCACCGCGTCGCGGGTGATCCCGGGCTCACCGACCGCCCGCCCCCTGACGGCTCGTCATCCCCTTGACGGGGCCGATCAACAGTTGCTCCCACTCGTCGCTCCCCAACGCTGAATTGGATCGGGCACTCGACCCGAGCGTGACCGTCCTTCCCCCGGAGAGGGCCACCTTCCGTGTGCGGGCATCGTACGGTGCCACCCTGTACGCCGTGCTGGTGGATGCGCCGACCTTCGGCATGAAGTTGACGCCGCGCTGGTTGAGCGGCTGGTTCCCGGTGTAGCCGAGCTGCGCACGCGGGTCGGAGCACTTCGCGTGGTAGAGCGGCAGGTCACGGGTGTCGAGCGGCGACGGCCAGTCCTTGGCCGGCAGGTAGCCCTCGGTGCAGACCGGCAGGGTGTACGCGAACTGCATGTTCAGGTGACCGAAACCGTCACCCGGCGTGCCGGTGAAGCCGGTCGCCCCGAGCAATGGGAAGGCGACCAACATCTGCTCGAGCGCGGGCAGCCGCGCGGTCGCCACCTGGTTGACGGTGACCAGGTTGCTGATGAAGAGCGGCAGCGTCGGCTCGAGACCGCTCAGGAGCGAGTTGACCTCCCGCACCGCGGAGGTGCCGCCCTGCAGGATCGTGCGCAACTGCGGATCGGACTGCTTCAGCGTGGCACTGATGTCGGCGAGGCCCTTGGCGAACGCCTTGATGTCGCCCTTGTGCTGCTGCTGCGTCTTGAGCACCGCGCCACCCGAGTCGAGCAGGCCGATGGTGTCGTCCTCGTGCGCCTTGGCCTGTCGGACGAACTTTCCGGCAGAGTCGATCAGGGTGCCGAGATTCTCGGCATTGCCCGTGAACATGGTGCCCAGCTCGTGGACGACCGTGCGCAGGTCCTTGGGGTGCAAGGAGTTCACGAAGGTGCTCAGGTTGATCAGGATCTCGTCGGTGGAGACCGGCAGACTCGCCGCCGAGCCGACGAAGGTGTGCCCGTTCGCGGCGTACGGACCCGCGGTCGACGTCGGCTCGAAGTCGAGATACTGCTCGCCCACGGCCGTCAGTTTCGCGACGTGGAAACTCGAGTCGGTCGGGAGCTCCGTGCCGTCCTTGAGGAGCATCGTCAGCCGGACCCCGTCGCGGGTGACCTGCATGGATGTCACCTTGCCGACCTTGACGCCCCGGTAGTCCACCTCGCTGCCGACGAACAGACCGCCCGACTTCGGCAACGTGGCATGCACCGTCAGCCCACGCCCGAGCACCTTGTCGACGATGCCGAGATAGGTCGCCGCGATGTAGACGATGCCGACCGCCGCGAGCACGACGAAGGTCACCAGCCGGACCTTCACACCCCTGGTCATCGGCCGCCCCCGAGGAGTCCGAGAAGACCGGAGAGGCCTCCCGAGGAACCGGAGGATCCGGCCGATCCCGAGCCCTGACCAGACGTCGAGCCGCCGAGCACGCCGTCCAGCAGGTTCGTCACCGTGTCGGAGAGGTCACCAGAGCCCTTGGCCGACTCCTTCTTCAATTCCGCCTTCTCCGCTGCGTCGGCGGTCGGCTCGGTGCCGGGACCGTTGCCACACACGATGTTGTTGGGCAGCAGGTTGCACAGCGTGGTGAAGATCGGCGCGCAGGTCGCCGGGTCGCCGGCGTAGATGCCACACAGATCCTTGACGTCCGGCAGCCCTGTGTTACCGCCCTTGACGACGCCCTTGAGGATCTTGTTGAGGTCGAAGTTCATGTAGAACAAGGCGTTGGAGTAATCGCCCTTCGCGAGCGTCGCCGCCTCCTTGGGGAACGGGTAGGACGCCATCATCATCAGGCCCTTCGGCAACGAGTTGCCGGCGTTGGCGAGCCTGCGCAGGATCGGTGCGAGGTGCTTGAGCGTCGTGATGACGTTGTCCTTGCTCTCCCGGATCACCCGGCCGCCCACCTTGCCCAACTTGTCGAGCGAGCGCAGCATCGTCATCAGCGCGCTGTGCTGCTGGTTGAGCACCTTGAGAGCAGGACCGAAGCTGTCGAGGGCGGCACCGATGCCCTTGCGCTCCTTGTTGAGGGTCGCGGTGAGATCGTTGATCGCCGACATGGCGTTGACGATGTCGGTCTTCTGCGTGTCGAGGGAGCCGACCAGCGCGTCGATCCGGCCCAGGACATCGCGGACGTCCTTCTGCCGGCCGTCCATCATCTTGTTGAGCTCGGTGGTGATCGTCTTGAGCTGTTGGACGCCGCCGCCGGACAACATCAACGACAGCGCGCCGAGGATCTCCTCGACCTCGGGGTTGCGCGTCGTACGCGACAGCGGGATCTCGGCACCGTCCTTGAGCTGCCCGTCCGCCGCGACGGTCGCACCGGCAGGTGCAGCGAGCTGGATGTACTTCTCGCCGAGGAGGCTGGTCTGGCGTACGTCAGCGGTGGCGTTGGCGGGCAGGACGATGTCCTTGCGGATCGTCATCACCACACGGGCGTGCCACCCGACCCGTTCGACGGAGTCGACCTGGCCGACCGGCACGTCATTCGCCATGACGAGTGTCCGTGGCACCACGCTGACGACGTCGGCGAAGTCCGCGGAGACCTTGTAGCCGTCTCCCGAACCGACCACCTTGCCCGGCAGCGGGAGGTCGTAGGCACCGTGGAACGAACAGCCACTCACCACGAGGCCGACCGCGATGACGCCGATCAGCAGGCGCAGGAGGCGGGTCATCGCTGCCTCCTCAACATCAGGTCACCGAGATTCGTCGCAGGCCGTTGGCTCGAGGACGACGAACCGGAGCCGCTGCCCATCGAGGGCACGTTGATCAGGCCCGCGCCGATGTTCGTCGGGACGTTCGGCAGCACCTCGTTGAGGAGGTTGCACAACGGGTCGAGAGCAGCGCCCGAACTGCCGGCGTTGACCTTGAGCACGTCGCAGACGATCGTCGGCAGCGCCGACGCCGTCGGCCCCAGCTGCAGCCGGATACCGACGCTGCCCGTCTGCGGGTCGCCCGCGTCGAGCAGGTTGCCCAGGCCGAGCGGGGCGATCTGGAGCAGCGTCGCCAGGGTCTTCTTGTGCTTGGCGAGCACCCCGACAGTGGTGGTCAGCTTGCGGATGTCGGTGATGAGCGCGGTCTTGTTGTCGTGCACGAAGCTGCGGACCACACCCACAGCATTGGCGATCGCGACCAGCGCCTTGCGGAGGTCGCCGCGTTCGCCGGAGAGCTCACCGGTCACCTTCGAGAGGCGGGTCATGAAGCCGCCCACGACCTTGTCATTGGCCTGCAGCGTGCTGGTCAGTTGAGCGAGGTTCCCGACCGTGCCGAAGATCTGGTCGGAGTTGTCGCCGAGAGTCTGGGCCGCCCGCGCGAGGTTGGCGATCGTCTCATTGCCCAACTCGCCGTTGCCCTTGAGTGCCTGCGCGCCCGCGTGCAGCACATCACCGAGCGCGCCGTGCTTGTTGGCGCCCCTGGGGCCGAGCGTCTTGGTCAGGTCGGCGAGGCTGGAGTAGATCTGGTCGAGCTCCAAGGGCACGTTGGTGCGGTCGAGCGGAATCTCGCCGCCGTTCTTGAGCACCGCTCCCCCGGTGTACGCGGGCACCAACTGGACGAAGCGGTCGGCGACCAGGGTCGGGG
>DASVMH010000285.1:0-5883 GCA_036384455.1 Marmoricola sp.
CGCGCCCTCATGCTCGGCCGTCAGGTGCTCGCGGTCCTTGGTCAGCACGTACCCGAGGGCCTGGCCATCGAGGATGTCGCCACCGCGCTGCAACAGGTCCCCGGTGTCGCAGACGTTCACGACCTCCACGTGTGGGTGCTGACCTCCGGCATGAACGTGGCCACCGCGCATCTCGTGGTCGTCGAAGGGGCCGACCCCCAGCAGGTCCTCGCCCACGCCGGCACCCTTCTGCGGCGCGACCACGAGATCGAGCACGCCACCTTGCAGGTCGAAGCATCCAAGACCACCAGTTGCGCCGAGCTGGCCTGGTGACACCACCCCTGTAGCAGCGCCTGCAGTCGGCGCCCGTTGTCGGCGCCCGTCGTCAGCGCGATCGTGGCCGGGCCGGCATCCCCGGCTGCTTTGTGTTCGCGGTGGGCAACCTGCACGCTGCCAGTCAATCGGGCGGACGGCCGGATGCGATCCGTGCATGGAGCCCGGGTGGGGGCTCGTCATCGGCTTCGCTGGCGCTTCGTGCGAGAGCGCCGAACGGCGAGTTTCGATGAGACCGGCCGTCCAGTTTCGTCCAGTTGCGTCCGGTCGTGTCCTTGGCCAACAGCCGTCGCTACCTCCTTCCTCTCATCCGGCTTCCTCTCATCCGGCTTCCTCTCATCCGGCTTCCCCTCATCCGGTCGCCGCACTGCGTGCGTCGCGGTGAGTCGCTGCCTGTCGAGTACGACGCGTCGTAGGTGGCTATCCCGCTGAGCCGATGTGATGCCGAGTCGATGCCGGCACCGTGTACCCGGGAAGAGGTGAACCGCATCACAAGGCTTGTGTACCCGTAGGGGGTATGGGTAGTGTCTGCGGCATACCCCCCGATGGTATGGATGAGACGACAAGGAGTCCGCGATGACCGCAGTGCAGGCGAACGTAGAGGTGGCGGCGCCGCAGAGTGCTCACCAGAGTGCTCACCAGGGCGCTCACGATGGTGCGCACGGGTACAGCTACCGCAAGGACGACTACCGCAAGCGGCTGCGGCGCATCGAGGGCCAGGTCAAGGGCATCGCCCGGATGGTCGAGGGCGACACCTACTGCATCGACATCTTGACCCAGGTCTCGGCGGTCAACAAGGCGCTGGAGGCTGTCGCCCTCGGGCTGCTCGAGGAGCACATGAACCACTGTGTGGTCGAGGCGGCTCGTCTCGGCGGCCGTGAGGGAGACGTCAAGCTCCGTGAGGCCGCCGACGCGATCGCCCGACTCGTCCGTAGCTGACCGGACCACATGCGGTCCCTAGCTGGCCGCGCAGCGTAGAACCCAGCCACCCATCACAACGGTCCACACGAATCGAAATCCCCAGGAGAGGCAGAGCATCATGACCGGCTGCTGCAGCACCAGCACCCCGCAGAGCATCCAGATCCAACGCGGCCCCGCGGCCGCCCACGCAGGTGCCCAGCCGAGCGCCCAGCCGAGCGCCCAGGGCGTCGATGGCGCCGTGGATACCTCCGTGGGCGAGGCGGACTCGAGCTACACCGTGATCGGTATGACGTGCGGCCACTGCGTCTCTTCGGTGACGCGCACGGTTGACGCGATCGAGGGCATCACTGACGTCCGCGTCGACCTGGCCAGCGGGTCGCTGACCTTCACCTCCGATGAGCCTGTCGCTCGCGACGCAGTTGACGCTGCGGTCCGCGAGGCCGGCTACCAGCTCGCATGAGCGCCCCGACTCGTCTCGCCGCCTACGGCGCCGGCCTCGCGGTGCTGCTCACTGGTGGCTTCGTCCTGGGTGACCGCACCGACCTCGGGGCCGTGGAGGACGCCTCCGCGACCCACTCATCCGCACCAGGTGACGGCACTGGTGCCGACCACAACGAGATGAACGGAATGGGCGGCATGGATGAGGAGGAAGCCTCGGGTGCCACCTCTGCTGAGGTACCCGGCGGGTTGCAGGTCGCCGAAGGCGGCTACACCTTCGAGCTCCCCGCCACCGGCTATCGCGCCGGCACCCAGTCGGTGTCGTTCCGCATCCTCGGCCCCGACGGCACCGCGGTGACCGACTACGAGGAGTCCCACGAGAAGGAGCTGCACCTGATCGCGGTGCGACGAGACTTCGCGGACTTCCAGCACGTCCACCCCACGCTCGACTCGGCCACCGGCACGTGGAGCGTCGACGTCGACTTCGCGCCCGGGACCTGGAGGCTGTTCGCCGACTTCGTGCCCGCCGGAGGCGAGGCGCTCACCTTGGGCAGCGACGTCCTGGTGGCCGGGAACCCCGGTGACCAGAAGCTCCCGCAGCCGGTCAAGACGGCAACCGTCGACGGCTACACCGTCACGGTCACCGGTGACCTCGCCGCCGGCGAGCACTCCATGCTCGACTTCGAGGTGACGAAGGACGGGCAGCCGGTCACTGACCTCGAGCCCTACCTCGGCGCCTACGGCCACCTGGTCGCGCTCCGCGAAGGTGACCTCGCCTACCTCCACGTCCACCCAGGCGGAGAGCCCGGCGACGGCGTCACCGAGCCGGGACCGATCGTCGAGTTCGGAGCCGAAGTGCCCAGCGCAGGTCGCTACCAGCTGTTCCTCGACTTCAAGGCAGACGGAGTCGTGCGCACCGCGGCGTTCACTCTCGACGCCTCCCGCTCCACCACGCCCACCGACCAGCCCGCCGACGAGTCCGCCGGTGGTGACTCCGACAGCAACTCCGACAGCGGTGCTGATGACGGGTCAAGTGATGGGGGAGAGGGGACAGGTGAGGAGCATGGCCACTAGGACGCGCCCCGACGACGGGCAGCGCACCAGTCACGCCGACACACACCCGGCGCCAACCAACCACCACACCGACCGCTACATGAACCACTACACGAACCGCTACACGAACCGATGGGCATGAAGGAGGACCTGATGAGTGCGACCACCGATCCCGCCGCGACCGCGGCAACCACGGGCGACGTCAACAACATCGACGGGGTCCCTGCGGGGACCGATGTCGAGCTGCTGCTGACCGGCATGACCTGCGCCTCGTGCGCCAACCGCATCGAGCGCAAGCTCAACAAGATCGACGGGGTGACCGCGACGGTCAACTACGCCACCGAGAAGGCCAAGGTCACCTTCGCCGACAGCGTCACCACCGACGACCTGGTCGCAGCGGTCGAGTCCGCTGGCTACGGTGCCAAGCTGCCCAAGCCGCCGGCTGCCGCGGACGCATCCGGCGAAGGCGGTCAGGGTGGATCTGGTAGTGACGCCGACGGCGAAAGCGACGCCGATCGTGCGCTGCGCACCCTGCGAGACCGGCTGATCGTCTCCGCGGTGCTCTCGGTGCCGGTGATCGCGATGGCGATGGTCCCGGCGCTGCAGTTCACCAACTGGCAGTGGCTCTCACTCACGCTCGCTGCGCCGGTGGTGATCTGGGGTGCGTGGCCGTTCCACAAGGCGGCCTGGGCCAACCTCAAGCACGGTGCCGCGACTATGGACACCCTGGTCTCGATGGGCACCTCGGCCGCGTTCGGCTGGTCGGTCTACGCCCTGTTCTGGGGCGACGCGGGCATGCCGGGCATGACCCACCCGTTCGAGCTGACCATCGAACGCACCAGCGGCACGATGAACATCTACCTCGAGGCCGCCGCTGGCATCATCACCTTCATCCTGCTCGGCCGCTACATCGAGCACCGCTCCAAGCGCAACGCCGGCGCCGCCCTGCGCGCCCTGCTCGACATGGGCGCCCGCGACGTCGCCGTGCTCCGAGACGGTGTCGAGCAGCGGATCCCGGTGGCTCAGCTGGCCGCAGGGGACCGGTTCGTGGTCCGCCCGGGCGAGAAGATCGCCACTGACGGTGTCGTCGTCGAGGGACGCTCGGCCGTCGACGCGTCCATGCTGACCGGGGAGTCCGTGCCCGTCGAGGTCAGTGTTGGGGACTCAGTCGTCGGCGCCACCGTCAACGCCGGCGGCCGGCTGGTGGTCGAGGCCACCCGCGTCGGTGCCGACACCCAGCTGGCCCAGATGGCCAAGCTCGTCGAGGACGCCCAGACCGGCAAGGCAGCCGTTCAGCGCCTGGCCGACCGGATCTCGGGGATCTTCGTGCCCGTCGTGATCGCGATCGCGGTCGGCACCTTCGGGTTCTGGCTCGGCAGTGACGCCGGCGTGGCCGGTGCGCTGACCGCGATGGTCGCGGTCCTGATCGTGGCCTGCCCCTGCGCGTTGGGCCTGGCCACGCCGACCGCACTCATGGTCGGCACCGGCCGCGGCGCCCAGCTCGGCATCCTGATCAAGGGCCCGGAGGTTCTCGAGCAGACCCGCAAGGTCGACACCGTCGTCCTGGACAAGACCGGCACCGTCACCACCGGCGAGATGACCCTCGCCGAGGTGCACGTCGCATCCGGCCAGGACTCCGCCGAGGTGCTCCGCCTGGCGGGGGCACTGGAGGACTCCTCCGAGCACCCGATCGCCCGCGCGATTGCCGACGCCGCCCGCGAGGCCGGCGACCTGGGCAAGGTCGAGGACTTCGGCAACGTCGAGGGGCTCGGTGTGCAGGGCATCGTCGATGGCCACGCGGTCCTCGTCGGACGCCCGCAGCTGCTCGCCGAGTGGTCCCAGCACCTGCCCAGCGACCTGCAGGCCGAGTTCGACGGCGCCTCGGACCGCGGCCTGACCGCCGTGGCCGTGGGCTGGGACGGGCAGGCCCGCGCGGTGCTGGTGGTTGCCGATGAGGTCAAGGAGACCTCCGCCGAGGCCATCACGGAGCTGCGTGAGCTCGGGCTGCGCCCGATCCTGCTCACCGGCGACAACACCCGCGTGGCCCGCACCGTGGCCGCCCAGGTGGGTATCGCCGAGGACGACGTCTTCGCCGAGGTGCTTCCCAGCGACAAGGTCGACGTGGTCAAGAAGCTCCAGGCCGAAGGCCGCGTCGTGGCCATGATCGGTGACGGCGTCAACGACGCAGCCGCCTTGGCCCAGGCCGACCTCGGTCTGGCGATGGGCACCGGCACCGACGTCGCCATCGAGGCTAGCGACCTGACCCTGGTCCGAGGGGACCTCCGGGTCGCCGTCGACGCCATCCGGCTCTCCCGCAGGACGCTGAGCATCATCAAGAGCAACCTGTTCTGGGCCTTCGGCTACAACACCGCGGCCATCCCGATCGCCGCCGCCGGCCTGCTGAACCCGATGCTCGCCGGCGCCGCGATGGCCTTCTCCTCGGTCTCGGTCGTCGGCAACAGCCTGCGGCTCAAGCGGTTCCGCAGCTCGCTGTGAACCAGCCGATCCGACCAGACGGCCCGAGTCCCGCGATGAGCCGGAGTCAGTGGGGCGCCGATGAGGCACCGATGAGGCAGAGCCGATGACGCAGAGCTGCTCGACCTGTTCCCCGCAGCACCCCGTGCTGCGGGGAACGGCCACCCACCCATCCCGGACGGCACCCCAGATGGCGTCTCGGGTGGCGTCTCGGGTGGTGTCCCGGGCGGGCAGGTGGGCACTGGCGTGCCTGGCACGCTGTGCGATCGACGCCATTGCGGCACGGAACCCGGAAGGAGGCCACCGGTGACCCCCGGAAAGACACCCGGAAAGACACCCGGAGAGGCCCGCACCGCGGCAGCCCTCGCCGAGGCGGGCATCGATCACACAATCGTGCGCCACGGCCCGGTGACGTCGCTTGCCGAGGCCGCCGAGGCGCGAGGTGTCACCCCCGACCGGGTGATCAAGACCTTGGTCGTACGGCGCGGCGACGACGACTACCTGTTCGTCCTCGTACCCGGCGACCGGCAGATCGCCTGGCCCAAGCTCCGCGCGCTCCTCGGCGTCAAACGCCTCTCCATGCCCAACGCCGAGACCGCGCGGGAGGTAACCGGGTACGAACGCGGCACCATCACGCCGTTCGGCTCACTCAACCCCTGGCCCGTCGTCGCTGATGCCAGGGTC
>DASVMH010000286.1:0-26360 GCA_036384455.1 Marmoricola sp.
CGAGGATGCCCTTGTCGCCGTCGATGAAGGTCACCGAACTCTTGCACGAAGCTGTGTTGACGAAGCCGGGGTCGTAGGCGGCCAGGCCGGGCTCGTCGTCGGCGGTGCGGATCTGACCGAGGTCGGCAGCGCGGATGGTGCCGTTGCTGATCGGGATCTCGTAATCCTTGCCGGTGCGGTTGTCGCGTACGGTCAGCGTCTCGCTCGGGTTGGCGGCGGTGTCGGCCACGTCGGCTCCTGTCGTCACGCGCGCCTCAGGTCTCGGCGCGGGCTGTCAGTAGGTCATCGGGGAGCGATCTTTGGATCGATCCGAGTCCGAACCTACGCCCAGCGCCCGAACGCCCGCCAACCCGCGTCTCGCAGTGTGCACATCCGGTCGGCACGACGGTCCTCGTTTTGACCGCGCGAGCGGGCGGCCGGTAATCTGGGCGGTCGCGACTCCTGCCGCTCCACGGGTTCACGCACGGACCCGGGGGCAGACCCGTCCAGCAGCATCCTCAGCACGACCAGAGGCGGGCAGTGTTCGTCAGAAGGCGCGGCAACACCACCGTCGCGGGGGGCCTCCCCGGACGGGTTCACGAACGAGAAAGTAGCGACCCGTGCGCACTTACAGCCCCAAGCCTGGTGACATCCAGCGCGAATGGCACGTCATCGACGCCACCGACGTACGTCTGGGCCGGCTCGCGGTGCAGGTGGCCAACCTGCTCCGTGGCAAGCACAAGCCGATCTTCGCCCCGCACGTCGACACCGGCGACTTCGTCATCGTCGTCAACGCCTCCAAGGTCTCGCTGTCCGGCGACAAGGCGACCAAGAAGATCGCCTACCGCCACTCCGGTTACCCCGGTGGTCTGACCGCGACCCCCGTCGGCGATCTGCTCGAGAAGGACGCCCGCAAGGCGATCGAGAAGGCGGTGTGGGGCATGCTCCCCAAGAACCGCCTCGGTCGTCAGATGCTCAAGAAGCTGAAGGTCTACTCCGGCCCCGAGCACCCGCACGCCGCCCAGAAGGCCAAGCCCTTCGAGATCAAGCAGATCTCCCAGTAAGAGACTTCGAGAACAGGTAGATAAACGTGTCTGAGAACGCAACCCAGGACGTCGAGGAGACCTTCGAGGTCAACGAAGAGGGCGTCGCCTACACCTCTGAGAGCGCCCCGTCGGCCGACGCGCCGCTCAAGCCGGCCACCATCGCCCCCGCCGCGGCCACCGGTCGCCGCAAGGAGGCCGTCGCCCGCGTACGCATCGTGCCCGGCACCGGCGAGTGGACCGTCAACGGCCGCACGCTCGACAGCTACTTCCCCAACAAGCTGCACCAGCAGGTCGTCAACGAGCCGTTCACCACGCTCGGTCTGACCGGCCGCTTCGACGTGATCGCGCGCATCCACGGCGGCGGCATCACCGGCCAGGCCGGCGCGCTGCGCCTCGGTGTGGCCCGTGCGCTCAACGCCGTCGACGTCGAGGCCAACCGCCCGGCGCTGAAGAAGGCCGGTCTGCTCACCCGTGACGCCCGCGTCATCGAGCGCAAGAAGGCAGGTCTCAAGAAGGCCCGTAAAGCACCGCAATTCTCGAAGCGCTGATCGGCGCTGCCTTTCATGGCACGTCTTTTCGGTACGGACGGGGTCCGGGGTCTGGCCAACGGTGATCTCACCGCTGAGCTGGCCCTGGACCTTTCCGTTTCCGCGGCGCACGTCCTCGCCGAGCGCGGCACGTTCGCCGGACACCGGCCGTTCGCGGTGCTGGGCAGCGACACCCGGATCTCCGGTGACTTCCTGCGCGCGGCGGTGGCGGCCGGCCTGACCAGCGCCGGGGTCGACGTACTGCTGCTCGGCGACCTGCCGACCCCGGGCGTCGCCTACCTCACCGGCTCGCTCGGTGCCGACCTCGGAGTGATGCTGTCGGCCTCGCACAACCCGATGCCCGACAACGGCATCAAGTTCCTCGCCCGCGGCGGGGTCAAGCTCGACGACGCCATCGAGGACGCCATCGAGCAGCGCATGGAGGAGCCGTGGACGCGGCCGACCGGCGGTGACGTCGGGCGGTTCCGCGATTACGCAACGGGCCTGGACGAGTACGCCGCGCATCTTGTCGAGGTGACCCCCGCCGGTCTCGAGGGGCTGACCGTGGTGCTCGACTGCGCCAACGGCGCCGCGTCGGTCGTCGGCCCCAAGGCCCTGCGCGACGCGGGCGCGACCGTGATCGCGATCAACGCCGATCCCGACGGTCTCAACATCAACGACAACTGCGGCTCCACCCACATGGAGTCGCTGCAGGCCGCCGTCATCGCGCACGGCGCCGATGCCGGCTTCGCGGTCGACGGCGATGCCGACCGCTGCCTCGCGGTCGACGCGACCGGAGCGTTCGTCGACGGCGACCAGATCCTCGCGATCCTCGCGCTGGCCCTGCGGGAGCGCGGGGAGCTGACCGACGACACCGTGGTGGCCACGGTGATGTCCAACCTCGGCTTCGTCCAGGCCCTGACCGCCGCGGGGGTGAAGGTTCTCCAGACGCAGGTCGGCGACCGCTACGTGATGGAGGAGATGAACTCCGGCGGATACACCCTCGGTGGCGAGCAGTCCGGACACGTCATCATGAGCAGGCACGCCACGACGGGCGACGGCCTCCTGACCGCACTCCATGTGCTGGCGCGGATGGCCGGCACCGGGCGGACTCTCGCGGACCTCGCGTCGGTGATGACGCGGCTGCCGCAGGTGCTCGTCAACGTCCCCGACGTGGACAAGGTTCGCGTCGACGACGAGGCTCTGCTGGCCGCGGTCGCCGAGGCCGAGCGCGAGCTCGGCGACACCGGCCGCGTGCTGCTGCGTTCGTCGGGCACGGAGCCGCTGGTGCGTGTGATGGTCGAGGCACCCACCGACGAGCAGGCGCGTGGCGTGGCCGAACGCCTCGCCGGTGTGGTCCGCGAACGGCTCGCGCTCGAAACTCCGTAGCGCCCGGCTTCGGCTCTTTGTAACGTCGGCACGGTGTCCGGCGTCGAGGTCCTGCCCGTCGATCCTGCCGACGAGGTGCTGCTTCGTCGGATCTGGGAGATCGGCGCTGCGATCGATCAGGAGACCCCGACGCACGACCACGAGAGCTGGCCGGTCGCGAGGCACACCTGGACCGTCCCGGTCTCCGCGTTCGAGGTGCGGTTGTGGTGTGCGCGCGTCGAGGGCGAGCCGGTCGGGTACGCCGAGGTCCATCTCCCGCTGGCGGACAACACCCATCTTGTGGAGGTCTTCGTCGGGGTCGCAACCCGATGTCGGCGTCGAGGCGTCGGCACCGCCCTCCTCGATGCGGTGTGCGCTCACGCAGGCGACGCCGGTCGATCGGTGCTGATGACCGGCTTCAGCGCGGCGTCCGAGGGGATCGGTCCCGGCGAGGCGTTTGCGCGGGCGCATGCCTTCGAGTTGGCGCAGTTCGACATCGAGAAGTCGGTGACCGTCGCCGATCAGCTCACGCGCTGGCGATCCGTCCTGGCTGACGTCGGGCGGGCCTCGACCGACTATCGGATCGTGAGCTGGGTCGGGCCGACTCCTGACGAACATCTGCCCGCCCTCTGTGCGCTGGCCTCGGGATTCGTCGGCGAGATCCCGCTCGGCGATCTCGCACTCGAGGACGAGCACTGGGACGAGCGCCGCTTCCGCGAGAGAGACGCTCGCAATGCGGCTGCGGGACGACACGAGGTCACCGTGGTGGCGTACGGGCCGGATGACTCGCCGGCCGGCTATTCGACGATCGTGGTCGAGGAGGACCGCCCGGAGATCGCCTCGCAGGACGCGACCCTCGTCGTACCGGCGCATCGCGGCCACCGCCTGGGGCTGCGCCTCAAGGCGATCAACCAACTCGCGATGGTCGAGCGTTTCCCGCAGGTGCGTGCGATCGAGACCGGCAACGCCCACGACAACGACCACATGAACGCCGTCAACGATCTACTTGGCTTCCGGCCGATCGGCCGCTGGCTCGAGATGCAGCGGCGGTTGTGACGTGCGCTCGACCGGCGGGTCCGTCCCGTTGGTCGAGCCTGGCGCGGCCCCTAAGGTGCCCCCATGGAATTCGTACTCGTCGACCGGCCGGTGCCCGAGGTCGCGGTCGTCACCCTCAACCGGCCCGAACGGATGAACTCGATGGCCTTCGACGTGATGGTGCCGCTGCGCGAGCAGCTCGAGGAGATCGGCCGCGACAACTCCGTGCGTGCGATCGTGCTCACCGGGGCCGGTAGGGGATTCTGCTCCGGAGCGGACCAGAAGTCGGTCGGCCCGGTGCCGGGCGTCGAGGGGCTGACCCGTTCGACGTACGCCCTGCGCACGATGGAGCTTCTCGACGACGTCGTGCTCACGATGCGCCGGCTGCATCAGCCGGTGATCGCCGCGGTCAACGGCGCTGCGATCGGCGGCGGGCTGTGCCTGGCACTCGCCTGCGACATCCGGATCGCCGCGCCGGAGGCGTACTTCCGCGCCGCTGGCATCAACAACGGACTCACCGCGAGCGAGCTCGGGCTGTCCTACCTGCTGCCGCGCGCCATCGGCAGCTCACGCGCTGCCGAGCTGATGCTCACCGGACGCGACATGGACGCTGCGGAGGCCGACCGGATCGGGTTGGTCTCCGAGGTCATCGAACTCACCGGGCTGCTCGACCGAGCCGTCGAGATCGGTCAGCGGATCGCGTCGTTCTCCCGTCCCGGCATCGAGCTCACCAAGCGCAGCCTCTGGTCGAGCCTGGACGCCGGCTCACTCGAGTCCCATATGCAGCTCGAGGGTCTGGGCCAGCTCTACGTACGCCTGCTCACCCAGAACTTCGAGGAGGCGACCGCCGCGCGCAAGGAGAAGCGGCTGCCCCACTTCGCCGATTGAGTTGTGTGCCTGAGAGTGCGCTGGGGCGCACTCTCAGGCACACAACTCGGAGCCTGTGGATTCTCGACGTCGAGAGACCCGGAATTGCGTCACGATCCGCGCATGGAGGCGTGGCAGGAGTTGGCGAGGCAGCAGGAGGGCATGATCGCTCGCCGGCAGTTGAACGCTCTGGGCATCGACCGCCACCATGTGCGCAACCAGATCGCCGCAGGACGCTGGGTGCTCGCGACGCCGACCGTGATCGCCACCTTCACCGGGCCATGCCACTGGGCCGCCGCGGTCTGGCGAGCCGCACTGCACGTGGGCAGCCCGGCACTCGTGGGTGGGGTGAGCGCGCTCGAGTGGCACGGGTTGCGCAACTGGCATCGCGACGACATCACGGTGCTCATCGACGCGGAACTGAGTCCCGAGCCCGCGCCGGGGATCCGCTTCTTCCGGACGCGTCGGCCACTGGACCGGATACGCGACCCCGCACAGGCCCTCCCGATCGCGCGGGTCGAACCGGCCGCGCTCCTCTTCGCGGCGTACGACCGCTCGGCGCGGACCGCCCAGGGCGTGCTGGCCGCGCTCGTGCAGCAGCGGCTGACCACACCGGACCGGCTGCTGGTTGAACTGGAACTGCAGCGTCCACTGCGACGAGCGAAGGTGATGCGCACAGCGTTGGTCGAGATCGGGGGCGGTGCACAGTCTGTGGCCGAACTCGACGTGCTGCGACTGTGTCGGCGGTTCGGTGTGCCCTCGCCACGCCGGCAAACGCCGCGTCGAGACGCGTACGGCAGACACAGGTTCACCGACTGCGAGTGGGTGCTGCCCGATGGATCGGTGCTCATCCTCGAGGTGGATGGTGGATTCCACATGGAAGTGGCGCACTGGGAGGATGATCTCGCCCGCCAGCGCGGCCTCTCGGGCCGTGGCCGGACCATCGTCCGCTGCACCGCTCGTGAGCTCCGGGAGAACGCGCCTCGCGTCTTCGCGGACCTGTTGCGCCTCGGCCTTGATCAGTTGTGTGCCTGAGGGTGCGCCATGGCGCACCCTCAGGCACACAACCCCACTACCGTGAGGGTTATGAGGCGGGCGCACACGGTCGAGGAGGTACGCGCTGCGGAGGCGACCGTCATGGCGCAGGTGCCGCAGGGCGTGCTGATGCAGCGCGCGGCCGCCGGGCTGGCGACCGCGGTGATCGCGTTTGCGGGACGCGCGTACGGCACGCGGGTGCTGCTGGTCGTCGGAGCGGGTGACAACGGGGGGGATGCGCTCGTCGCCGGGACCATGCTGGTGCGCCGCGGTGCCGCGGTCGAGGCGATCTTGTTGGCCGGCAACGCCCACGCCGACGAGTTCGTACGCGCGGGCGGTCGCGTGGTCTCTCCCGCGGATGCCACGCGCCCCGATGTCGTGATCGACGGCATCGTCGGCATCGGAGGACGCCCCGGCCTGCGCGAGGACGCGGTCGCGGCGATGGCGCTGTTCCCCGACGTGCCGGTCGTCGCGGTCGACACGCCTTCCGGGGTCGACGTCGACACGGGTCGCCTCGCCGGTCCGCACGTACGCGCGGACCTGACGGTCACCTTCGGCACCCACAAGATCTGCCACCTCGTCGAGCCGGCGGCCGCGGCGTGCGGGGCGGTGCATCTGGTCGACATCGGACTCGACCTCCCCGCTCCCGCGCTGGAGGCGTTCGGCGCCGCCGACGTCGCCGCGATGATCCCGACGCCGAGGGCGGACGACCACAAGTACACCCGCGGTGTCGTCGGGGTCCGCACCGGGTCAGCGACCTATCCGGGTGCGGCCGTCCTCGGGGTCGCCGGCGCCGTCAGCGGTCTGTGCGGGATGGTCCGCTATTCCGGAGGTGCCGCCGACGCCGTACGCGCCGCCCACCCTGAGGTGGTGGCGGGAGAGGGCCGCGTGCAGGCGTGGGTCGTCGGGTCGGGAAGTGGTGACGACGCCGGGCCGGCCCTGGAGCGAGCGCTGCGCGACGACGTGCCGGTCGTGGTCGACGCGGACGCGCTGCTGCACGTCCGAGCAGCGACCGCGCCCATGGTGCTGACGCCGCACGCGGGCGAGCTCGCGGCGATGCTCGGAGTCGACCGGACCGAGGTGGAGGCCGACCAGTTGGCGTTCGCGCGCCATGCCGCGCAGGAGTACGACGCGGTCGTCCTCCTCAAGGGGCGGCACACGCTCGCGGCGCGTCCGGACGGCTTCGTACGCGTGACCACGAGCGGCACCCCGTGGCTCGCCGTTGCCGGGGCGGGGGATGTGCTCGCCGGAGTGATCGGCGCGTTGTTGGCTGCGGGGCTCGATCCCTTCGACGCCGCGTCGGCGGGCTCGTGGCTCCATGGAGCGGCCGCGTCGTACGCCTCCGCGGGTGGCCCGCTGACCTCCGCGCGCGTGGCCGCTGCCGTCCCCGAGGTGGTCGCCGGATTGCTCGGCTGAGCCAGTGGGAGGATTGGCCCGCCATGAGTGAACCGGAGTCAGCCGTGCGCGCCGAGGTCATCATCGACCTCTCGGCGATCCGGCACAACGTCGCCCACCTGAGGGCGACGGTGGCGCCGGCGGCGCTGATGGTCGTCGTGAAGGCGGACGGGTACGGCCACGGCATGGCCCAGGTGGCAGGAGCGGCTCGTGGGGCCGGCGCCGACTGGCTCGGCGTGGCCACGTTGGATGAGGCGGTCGCACTGCGTGACGCCGGCGACGAGGGTCGGCTCCTGTGCTGGATGGCGGTGCCGGGGGAGGACTACCGCCCGGCGCTCGAGCGCGATGTCGACGTGAGTGCGTACTCCGCCGATCAGATCGCCGCGATCGATGCGGTCGCGGCGGAGCTCGGCGTCACCGCACGGGTACAACTCAAGTTCGACACCGGACTCTCCCGTGGTGGCGCGGCGCGCGCGCAGTGGCAGGAACTCATCGATGCCGCCGTCTCCGCACAGCACGTCGAGGTGACCGGCCTGTGGTCGCACTTCGCCTGCTCCGACGAGCCCGCTCATCCTGCGAACGACGCCCAGGAGACCGCGTTCCGCGAGGCGGTCGCGCTGGCCGAGGCGGCCGGGATCGACCCGGAGGTGCGCCACCTCGCCAATTCCGCCGGCGCCCTCCTTCGGCCGTCGGCGCGCTTCGACATGGTGCGCTGCGGCATCGCGTCGTACGGCCTGACTCCCGCACCCGCCGTCGCCTCGAGCACCGACCTCGGGCTGGTCCCGGCGATGACGGTGCGCGCGCGGATCGTCATCGGCAAGGACATCGAGGCGGGCGCCGGGGTGTCGTACGGTCACACGTTCATCGCCCCCGCGCCCATGCGGGTCGGGGTGGTGCCGATGGGGTACGCCGACGGGATCCCCAGACATGCGTCGAGGACCGCCCAGGTGCAGGTCAACGGTGCTCGCGCCGATCTGCTCGGCACGGTCTGCATGGATCAGTTCGTGATCGGTGCGGAGGGCGTGACCGCCGGCGACGATGTCGTGCTCTTCGGCACCGGGGCCGACGACGAGCCGACCGCGCAGGAGTGGGCGGACTGGTGCGGCACCATCTCCTACGAGATCGTCACGCGGATGCGTGGCCGGGCCACGAGAGTGTGGCGCGGGTGACGACGACCATCCGTGAGGCCGGCCCGGCCGACGCCACGACCGTGCTCGCCCTCATCCATGCGGCGTTCGGTGACCGCCCCGTGCTGGACCCGCCCTCGACCGCCCTCGATGAGACGGTGGACTCGGTGACGGCCGCGCTGGCGGCCCACGACGGCCTGATCGCGGACCATGACGGCGTCCCGGTGGGGAGCCTGCTCCTCGAACCCGACGGCGATCGCCTCTGCCTGCGTCGCGTCGGCGTCCTGGCGCAGTTCCGTCATCACGGGGTTGCCCACGAGTTGGCGGCGGCAGCCGCGCACCTGGCGGCCGCTCGCGGCTTCGCGGGGCTGGTCCTCGAGGCCCGGGCCGAGCTCCCCGACACGGTCAGGTTCTGGCAGCAGCAGGGGTACGCCGAGGAGAGTCGCGAAGGCCCTCGCCTGCGGATGGTGGCGGCGCTCCCGGTCACCCTCGAACTGCCCGTCGCCGCGGACACCCGCGCCCTGGGCGAGCGCCTGGGAGCGCAACTGCGAGCCGGCGACCTGGTGATCCTCACCGGAGATCTCGGTGCCGGGAAGACCACGCTCACGCAGGGCATCGGCGCGGGGCTCGGCGTACGCGGGCCGATCACGTCGCCGACGTTCGTGATCTCGCGGGTGCATCCGTCCCTCGTCGGTGGGCCGGCGCTGATCCATGTCGACGCCTACCGGCTCGCGGGCGGTGCCGAGCTCGACGACCTCGATCTCGACACCGACGTCGACGAGGCGGTGACGATCGTCGAGTGGGGCTCCGGTCTGGCCGAGTCGCTCAACGACGACCGGCTCGAGATCGCCCTCACCCGCGCGGCCGACGACGTCCGCACCCTCACCCTCACCCCGCGGGGCAGCCGTTGGGCCCTGGCTAGGCTCGCCTGATGCTGCTCGGCTTCGACACCGCGACCCCCCACGTCACCGTCGCCCTCCACGACGGCGAGCAGGTGGTGGCGACGTACGGCTCGTCCGAGGCGATGCGGCACGGCGAGATGCTCGCCCCCGGGATCGCCGACGTGCTCGCCCAGGTCGACGCGCATCCGTGGGACGTCACCGCGATCGCGGTCGGCGTCGGCCCGGGTCCCTTCACCGGGCTGCGGGTCGGCCTGGTCACCGCGCGCACCATGGCGATGACCCTGGGCATCCCCGTCTATGGCGTGTGCAGCCTCGACGTCCTCGCCGCCGAGGCGGTCGATGGCGGTCTGTCGGACTTCGTGGTCGCCACGGACGCGCGTCGCAAGGAGGTCTACCTCGCGGCGTACGAGGACGGCGCGCGCGTCACCGGCCCAGAGGTCGTACGCCCCGCGGACGCCGCGACCGATCGACTGGTCGTCGGCCGGGGCGGCTCGTTGTATCCCGAGGCGTTCCCGCAGCGGTCCGGACCGTCGGACCCGAGCGCCGCGGTGCTGTGCGACGTCGTCGCGCGCGAGCGGTACGAACTGCTCGACCCCGAGCCGCTCTATCTGCGTCGTCCCGACGCCGTTGCCGCACATCCGCCGAAGAAGGTCTCGTGATCCGAGTCGCCGGCCCGAGCGATCTCGGCGCCGTGTCGGACCTGGAGAGTTCCTGCCTCGGTCAGGACGCGTGGTCACCGGCCCTGATCGCTGAAGGCATCGCAGGGGCGCTGCCCACGGTGTCCTACCTGGTCGCGACCGACGACGACGGCTCCATCGTCGGCCACGCCGTGGTCTCCATCGCCGGAGACATCGCGGAGTTGCAGCGGATCGCGGTCGCTGGGGCCAGCCGTCGTGCCGGGTACGCCTCCCAGCTCCTCGCGGAAGTCGTCCGCACCTCACGCAGGGGCGGCTCGGACCGGCTCCTGCTCGAGGTGCGCACCGACAACCGAGCGGCGCTGTCCTTCTATGCAGCGCGTGGGTTCGTCGAGATCGACCGCCGACCCCGCTACTACCGCGACGGTGCCGACGCCGTCGTGATGCGGCTGCCACTCGTGAAGGGCTGCGGCTGAGAGGTTTCCCCAGACGCACATCGGGGCAGCATCGAATCGCGCCGGACGCTCGGGCCGGCCGCAGAGGGGGAACACCTGTGCCTACTGCCGTCCTGTTCAGGATGTCCGCCGTCGGATTGGTCGCGGCGCTCTCGCTCACCGGTTGTTCGGGGGGTTCCCACGACTCGTTGGCTTCGGGCAGTGGTGCCGCGTCGGCCTCGCCGTCCGCGGCACCGAAGCCCCCGGTCGCGACGTGGGCTCAGGCGAAGAAGATCGTGCACAGCTACCAGGTCCGCAATGATCGAGCGGTCGGAAAGGTCCGCAAGGCGCCGCATCCGTTCAAGCCCTGGCGTGCCGTCGACGCCGGGGTGGCGCTCGCGAACGACCGTTTCTTCACCGCTGCGGAGAAGCACGGCTATGACGAGGGCGGTCTGATCTCGTACGACCGGGTGAAGCGTCTCTATGCGCCGATGATCCCGGCCGGTGCCCCGCAGTGGTTCGTCGCCGGGATGAGGGAGACCTGGCGCAACGGCAAGAAGACCACGCACAACGGTGTGATGACCGTCTTCGAACGGGCCCACGCGGGTGCGCCGTGGAAGCAGTCGCTGTTCGCCTACGTCAAGAAGGGTGACCAGCCACGTCCTGCCCCGGTCGGTACCGCGACGAACGCCGACCGGTCCACGACCAAGCGGGCCCGGAAATTGGCCAAACAGCTCGCGGGGTTCTGGAACCACGGGCGGAAGCCGGCGGCGTTCAAGGCCTCGAAGAAGCTCGCGAACACCCTTGAGACCGCGTCGTACCAGACGTTGTCGATCCATGCCTCTCTGCTGGGCGGCAAGACCCCGATGCGCGTGGTCCGGGTCGCGGGCGGTGCGCTCGTGCTCGCGCCCTATCGCGCGGTCGAGACCTATCGCGCCAGGAGGGGGACCATCCATTGGATCAAGTCGGAGGCTGCGGTTCGTGGCTCGAGCGAGCACACGGAGCTGAGCCGGGATGCCTCTCTCGTCGCGGCATTCCTCATGCCGACGAAGGGCAAGGCACGCGTCCTGGGCTTCTCGGGCGACAGTGTCATCTGGTGACCGGGCGCCGACCGGCACAATGGGGGTGTGACCACTCCTGACGGCCCCCTCGTCCTCGGCATCGAGACCTCGTGTGACGAGACCGGGGTCGGGATCGTGCAGGGGCACACGCTGCTGGCCGATGCCGTCGCCAGCTCGGTCGACGAGCACGCGCGGTTCGGCGGGGTGGTGCCGGAGGTTGCGGCGCGGGCGCACCTCGAGGCGATGGTGCCCACCCTCGACCGTGCCTGTGAGACCGCGGGCATCGCGCTCGCCGACGTCGATGCGATCTCGGTGACGGCCGGCCCGGGGCTGGCCGGCGCGCTGCTCGTCGGGGTTGCGGCAGCCAAGGCGCTCGCGCTCTCCCTGGGCAAACCCCTCTACGGCGTCAACCACCTCGCCGCGCACGTGGCCGTCGACCAACTCGAGCACGGCGCCCTGCCCGACCCGTGTCTCGCCCTCCTCGTCTCGGGAGGGCACTCGTCGGTGCTGCGTGTCGACGACGTCACCGCTGACGTACGCACGCTCGGCTCGACGATCGACGACGCCGCCGGTGAGGCCTTCGACAAGGTCGCCAGGCTGCTCGGGCTGCCGTTCCCGGGAGGGCCGTACATCGACCGCGCCGCACGCGAGGGCAACAGCATCGCCATCGACTTCCCGCGCGGACTGACCTCACGCCGCGATCTGGAACGGCACCGGTTCGACTACTCCTTCTCCGGGCTCAAGACCGCGGTCGCGCGCTGGGTCGAGGCCAGGGAGGCCGCCGGCGAGCCGGTGCCCGTCAACGACGTGGCCGCGTCCTTCCAGGAGGCGGTCTGCGACGTGCTCACCCGCAAGGCGATCGACGCCGCCGCGTCCGAGGGCATCGAGGACATCCTCATCGGCGGGGGCGTCGCTGCCAACTCCCGGCTGCGCGTGCTCGCCGAGGAGCGGGCCGCGAAGCACGGCATCCGGGTGCGGGTCCCGCGTCCCGGCCTGTGCACCGACAACGGTGCCATGGTGGCCGCACTCGGGTCCGAGATGGTCGCCCGCGGGCGTACGCCGTCGGCGATCGACCTGCCCGCCGACTCCTCGATGCCGGTGGAGCTCGTCCTGGCCTGACGAACGAAGACCGTCAGGGCTGGGCGATGAACCGGAACGGGTTCGCGCCGTTCTTGTGGGCCACGATCTGGCCGGCCCGGGCGAAGGTGCCGTCGGTCTTCAGCGTCAGCAGCGAGCTGCTGTGGCCGTCGTCGCCGGTCATCACCAGGGTGTCGTCGTCCTGCCAGGCGACCGTGAGCCCGAGGAAGACGTTCTTGAGCTTCGGCGTCTTGGCCACGACCTCGCCGGTGCGGGCGTCCAGGATCGCCCACGCCTCCGGCTCGCCGTTGTCGTAGACGGGGTACGCCGCGACGTACTTGCCGTCCGAGCTGAACGCCACCGGGTTCCACTCGTTGTTCCACAGGAGCTTGTTCGCAGCCATGTCGTAGACCGCGCCCTTGAAGTCCGACTTCGCGACGCTGCCGGTGACGCCGCCGACCAGGTTCGCGGTCTGCGACGTCGACTCCGGGAAGAGTCCGATCTTGTGGGTGACGAACTTGCCGGCGTTGTTCATCGTCGAGAGGGTGTCGCCGTCGCCCATCAGTGCCGGCCCGTACGGCAGGAAGCCGATCATGGTCTGGCCGGCCGGCGCCTTCGCCCGTGCCGGCCCGCCCTCGCCCATCGTGTTGTTGGGTCCGTAGAAGACGTCGCGGCCGATCTGCCACGCGACGGTCACGTGGTCGTCGGAGACCGTGATGCCGGTGTTGTCGCCGGTGCGGACGACCTTGCCGTTGGCGTCATACTGCGTGAGCTTCAGATCCCTGCCCACGACCCATCCCCCACGGAAGTCGTGGAACGAGGTGACGGTGTCGCCGTCGCCGGGCAACCGGGTGGTCTGGCCCTGATCGTGGACGACCCCGTCGAGGTCGAGGTAGCCGACGGAGGCGTCGGCACCGAGCGGGATGTCCTTCAGCGTGGCGTACCTCGTCGTCGCGTCCGAGGAGGCGCCGCCGGACGGTGTGCTCGTCGGCGTCTTCGTGGCGTGGGGTGCGGGGGAGGGCGCGGTCGTGGTGGTGCCCTGATGCGTCGGCACGACCGGGGCATCGGCCTTCGGTGAACCGTTGAGCAGGAGTGCGGACGGCACGGCGATCGCGACCACGGCCGCAACCGCAGCCGCCGCTGCGCCCTGGCGACGGTGCCGGCGGATCACCTTGGCGCGTCCGAGGACGCTGCCGAGGTCGGGACCGGCACCCATTCCGCGCTCGGCCTGTCGGCCCAGCGAGTCTCGGAGCATGCCCTCGAGCGGGCTGTTGTCGTGCTTCATCGGTCCTCCTTCCCCTCGTTGCCGATAGGGGATCCTTCACGTGCGAGTTCGGGGTGTTCGGCCAGTCGGCCACGGAGCCCGGCGAGGGCCCGGCTGGCCTGTGACTTCACCGTGCCGACCGAGATGTGCAGCACCTCTGCGGTCTCGGCCTCGGTGAGCTCTTCGTAATAGCGCAGCACGATCACCGCGCGCTGCTTCGGGGGCAACGTCTGCACGAACGCCCACAGGGCGTCGTGCTCGCCGTCGTCATAGCGGTCGTTCGCGCCTCGTTCGGGCAGTCGCTCGGCCATCACCTCACGCCTGCGGAACGGGCGCCGCCAGTTGGAGCGGTGCTCGTTGACCATCACCCGGCGGGCGTACGCGTCGATGTGCTCGCGGTCGCGCACCCGGTCCCAGGCGAGGTACATCTTCGCCAGTGTGTTCTGGGTCAGGTCGGCTGCGGAGTGCACGTCGCCGCCGCACAGCAGGTACGCCGTGCGTTCGAGCGTCGCCTGCCGTGCCGTCATCCAACTCTCGAAGTCGGCGGCACGGTCGGTCGTGGCGTGCGTCCCGAGCATGCCCACCTCCATCGTCGTATCCACGCCCCCTACACGCAGCGCGGCCTCCCAGGGTTGCATGGACGCGTCGATGAATTTCGCTGCTGCCGGGGGTGTGTTCCGACTGCTGTGACAAGGTGGCCGCAAGGTCCGAACCGGAGGTGGAGCAGATGCAGCAGGTCCAGGCGGTGGTCGCGCTCGAGAAGGGCGCCCCGGTCACGCTCACCACGATCAACGTGCCCGATCCCGGCCCCGGCGAGGCCGTGGTGCAGGTGCAGGCGTGCGGGGTGTGCCACACCGACCTGCACTACCGCGAGGGTGGCATCAACGACGACTTCCCGTTCCTGCTCGGCCACGAGGCAGCCGGGGTCGTGGAGGCCGTCGGCCCGGACGTCACCACGGTCGCTCCCGGCGACTTCGTGATCCTCAACTGGCGGGCCGTCTGCGGCAACTGTCGTGCCTGTGACCGCGGCGAGCCGTGGTACTGCTTCGCCACCCACAACGCCACCCAGAAGATGACCCTCGAGGACGGGAGGGAGTTGACTCCCGCCCTCGGCATCGGTGCCTTCGCCGAGAAGACGCTGGTCGCTGCCGGCCAGTGCACCAAGGTCGATCCGACCCGTCCGGCCGCCGCCGGTCTGCTCGGCTGCGGCGTGATGGCAGGGCTCGGGGCCGCGATGAACACCGGAGGCGTACGCCGGGGCCAGTCCGTCGCGGTGATCGGCTGCGGCGGTGTCGGCATGGCCGCCATCGCGGGATCGTTGATCGCCGGAGCGGCGACCGTGATCGCCGTCGACGTCGACGACCGCAAGCTGTCGTGGGCCAAGGACCTCGGCGCCACGCACACCGTCAACTCCAAGGACGCAGACCCGGTCGAGGCGATCCAGTCGCTCACCGGTGGCTTCGGCGCCGATGTCGTGGTGGAGGCGGTCGGTCGCCCGGAGACGTGGAAGCAGGCGTTCTACGCCCGCGACCTGGCCGGCACGGTCGTGCTCGTGGGGGTGCCGACCCCGGACATGAAGGTCCCCGACATCCCCTTGATCGACGTCTTCGGCCGCGGCGGTTCGCTGAAGTCGAGTTGGTACGGCGACTGCCTGCCGAGCCGCGACTTCCCGATGCTGATCGACCTCTACCGCCAAGGTCGCCTCGACCTGGACGCCTTCGTCAGCGAGGAGATCGGGCTCGGTGACGTCGAGGCGGCGTTCGACAAGATGCACGCCGGCGAGGTGCTGCGATCGGTCGTCGTCCTGTGACGGTGCGCATCGACCACGCCGTCACGAGCGGCACGTTCTCCCTCGATGGGGAGACCTTCGAGGTCGACAACAACGTCTGGGTGATCGGCGACGACGCGGAGTGCATCGTGATCGATGCACCCCACGACGCGGACGCGATCCTCGCCGTCGTCGGTGACCGCCGGCTCAAGGCGATCGTGTGCACCCACGCCCACGACGACCACGTACGCGTCGCACCGCAACTGCGGGAGCACGCCCAGGCGCCGATCCTGCTCCACCCCGACGACAGACCGCTCTGGGAGCTGACCCACCCCGACCTGCTCTGGGATGCCGACCTCTCCGACGGCCAGCAGATCGAGGTCGGCGACACCGCGCTGACGGTGCTGCACACGCCGGGGCACGCCCCGGGCGCGGTGTGCCTGCACGCGCCCGACCTGGGGTGTGTCTTCACGGGGGACACCTTGTTCCACGGCGGCCCGGGCGCCACGGGCCGGTCGTACAGCGACGCCGACCTGATCCGTGCGTCGATCGCCGCGCGCCTCTTCGCCCTTCCCGACGACACCGTGGTGCACACCGGGCACGGTGCGGACACCACGATCGGTGCCGAGCGCTGGTGAGGCGGCTGCCGTTCGCCGTCGCGGTGCTGTTCTCGCTGTTCTCATTCTTCACGCCCGATCCTGACCTCCCGTCGGTGACCGAGGACATCTGGGACAAGGCCGGTCACGCGTCGATCTTCGCGGCCCTCGCGTTGACGGGCGTTCTCGCGGCGATTGCGTGGCGACACCTTGCGACGGGCCTGTTCGGGTACGCCGTCCTCACGGAGGTCTTGCAGGCGGTGCTGCCGATCCATCGCAGCGGCGATTGGCACGACGTCGTTGCGGACTCGGTGGGGATCATCGCGGGCCTGCTGCTCGCGGGCCTGGTCGGCTCGCCGCTGCGCCGTCGCGCCGCCGGGCCGCACGCAGGTCGATGACGCCCACGGCGATCGCGATGGCCACGAAGCACAATGCGGCGACCACCGCGGTGGCGACCGCCCGGCCGTACGCACCCGCACCTCGGCCGGCGCCGAGTGCTGCGAAGAAGACCGAGGTGATCACGGCCTGACCGATCGCCAGCCCGATGCGCTGAGCCGTCTGCAGGACGCCGCCGGCGGTGCTCCCGACGACGGGATCGACGTCGATCAGGGACAGCGTCTGGTTGGGGGTGATCAGGGCTCCGGAGCCACAGCCCATCACGAACAGGGGAGCCGCGACGAGCAGGCCGGCGTGATGCGTGGGGCCCTGGTGCACCACCAGCGCCAGGGCGATCGCGCCGATGCCGAAGGTGATCGCGGCGGCGACGACGAGGGGTCGCCCGACCCTGATGACGAACCGGCCGGCGGTGGGCGCGGAGACCGCGTTGCCCAGCGCGTACGCGGTGACGCCGAACGCGGACTGCAGCGCTGAGTAGCCGAGGCCGTCCTGGTAGTAGATCGCCATCACGAACGGCAGTCCCGCCATCGCGGGGAAGTACGTCAGCGCAAGCGCGATGCCCGCCGTGTAGGAGGGACGGCGGAACAGACGCATGTCCACCAAGGGGTCGGCCTCAGCGCGGGTGAGGCGCCGTTCGCGCCTGATGAACAGGCCGAACAGCGCCGCCGCGGGGACACCGAGCCAGAACAGCCGCGGATCCTTGAGCGAGGTGTATTCCACGGCCGCGAGCAGGATGCACAAGGTGGCGGATCCGAGCAGCGCGGAGCCGAGGACATCGAGCCGGTGATGTCCGGTCGGCGGGTGTTTCGGGAGCAGTTTGCGCGCCATCGTGACGACGGCGATGCCGATCGGGACGTTGATGAAGAAGACGAGCCGCCAACCGATGTGCGGCCCGCCGAGCTCGATCAGGGCACCGCCGACGATCGGTCCGAGTGCAGTGCCCAGGCCCACGGTCGTACCCATCATTCCGAAGGCACGGCCGCGCTCGGCGCCCTGGAACATCTGCTGGATCAGGCCCGACACCTGTGGGTTGATCAGCCCGCCGGACAGCCCCTGCAGGACCCGCGCGACGATCAGGAGCCAGGCGGTCGGTGCGAGTCCCGCGAGCATGCTCGTCGCGGCGAACGTGGCCACCCCGACGAGGAACATCCGCTGGCGCCCGTAGTCGTCGCCGAGGCGGCCGCCGAGCACCGGCACGAGCCCGAAGGCGAGCGTGTACGCCGAGACCACCCACTGCAGCTCGGACGATCCGGCACCGGTCGAGCGGTGGATCGAGGGCAGCGCCACGTTCGTGACGCTGACGTCCAACAGCGTCATGAACATCGCGCTGCAGCACACGAGCAGCGCGAGCCAGCGGGAATCGCGCGTCGAGGTCACGGTGCGGCCTCGAGCGGTCGCACCGACCAGCACCGGCCGTGTCCACCCGCGCGGGTCATCACGATGGTGGCCTCGTCGTCGCCGTCGAGTGCCAGCCGTTGTCGCAACTGTTCGGGCACGACATCGACGCCGCGCTTCTTGATCGTCAGCCTGCCGATGCCGCGCTCGCGCAGGGCGGCCTTGAGCTGCTTCTCGCGGAAGGGGAGTTCCTCGACCACCCGGTACGCGCGGGCGAACGGCGTGAGGAACGGCTGCGCGGAGGTCACGTACGCGATCTTCGGGTCGAGCAGGGTGCCACCGACACCGCTGGCGACGGCGCCGACGAGACCGGCTCGGATGACGGCACCGTCAGGCTCGTAGAGGAAGCCGTCGATCTCCCCGACCTCGGTCGTGGTCGGGTCGGCGGCGGTGATCGTCGCGAGGCCGCCGTCGCCGATCACGGTCGCCCGCCGAGCGTCGGTGGCGAGTCGTCCCGACCACAGCGCCGCCTCCTTGACCTCGCCGTGGTCGCTGACCCATTCGGCCTCGACGCCGTCGGGGATCAACGAGTGCGGGATCCCCGGGGCGACCTTGACGCACGAGTCGCGTCGGAGGAGCGACTCGACGAACGGCCATGGGGGCGTCCACGCGCCGGCGTCGAACGTACGCCCGCGGGGGCCGCGCCGGGCGGGGTCCGCGAACGCCACCTCGAAGGGCGTCAGATCCAGCGTCGTCGCGTCCTGCTCCGCCACCGCGCCGCCGAGCCCGAGCGCGGCCAGATTGGCACGCGCGACCGCGACCCGCACCGGGTCGAGATCCACGCCGACGACGGTCAGGCCGGCCTCGGCGGCGGCGATCAGATCGCCGCCGATCCCACACCCGAGATCGACCAGCGTCGTCGCGGCGAGCGCGATGCGTGCCGCGCGGTGCCGGGAGACCGGCAGTCGGGTGGCCTGCTCGAGGCCCTCGGGGGTGAAGTACATCCGTGCCGTGGACGTGCCGAACTTCGCGGCGCCGCGCCGGCGCAATGCGGCCTGGGTCATCGCGGCGGCGACGTGCGCCGCGGCGTACCCCTCCTTGCGGAGGGACGCGCCGGCGGCGAGCGGATCGGGGTGTTCCTCGGAGCAGACCCGCTCCAGCAACTGTTGGCCCGGCTCGCTGAGCAACCACTCGAAACTCGCCAGGTCCACGCGCCCATCCTCCCAAACCCGGCCCGTCTGGCACTCGTTTGCGGAGAGTGCTAGTTTCTGAGTTGGCACTCTCGGTGTGAGGGTGCCAGCGAACTTGCTACCAGCGACAGTGGAAAGTGGAGGTCGACGAAGTGTCGGTCAACATCAAGCCCCTCGAGGACCGCATCGTGGTCAAGCCGCTCGATGCCGAGCAGACCACCGCCTCGGGTCTCGTGATCCCGGACACCGCCAAGGAGAAGCCGCAGGAGGGCGAGGTCCTGGCCATCGGCCCCGGCCGCATCGACGACAACGGCAACCGGGTCCCGCTCGACATCAACGTCGGCGACAAGGTCATCTACTCGAAGTACGGCGGCACCGACGTCAAGTTCGGTGGCGAGGAGTACCTCATCCTCTCCGCCCGCGACGTGTTGGCTGTCGTCGGCTGACCTGATCCGCGAACCGCCCGGGACGTCCCCGAACCGGCCGCCCCAGGCGCCCGTTCATCGGACGTCCCGGGCGTACGTCTTTCTCTAAGTCTTCAATGAAGGAGCAGTAGTGCCCAAGATCCTTGAGTTCGACGAGAACGCTCGTCGTGCCCTCGAGCGTGGAGTCGACGCGCTCGCCAACACCGTCAAGGTGACCCTCGGCCCCAAGGGCCGCTACGTCGTGCTCGACAAGAAGTGGGGCGCCCCGACGATCACCAACGACGGCGTCACCGTCGCGCGTGACGTCGAGTTGGACGACGCGTTCGAGAACCTCGGTGCCCAGCTCACCAAGGAGGTCGCCACCAAGACCAACGATGTCGCCGGTGACGGAACCACCACCGCGACCGTCCTCGCTCAGGCGATGGTCCACGAGGGCCTGCGTGCGGTGGCCGCCGGCGCGAACCCGATGGGTCTCAAGCGCGGCATCGACAGCGCCGCCAAGGCCGTCTGCGACGCCCTCAGTGCCGCGGCCCGCGATGTCGACTCGGTCGAGGACATGGCGTCGGTCGCCACGGTCTCGAGCCGCGACTCCCACATCGGCGACCTGCTCTCGCAGGCCTTCGACAAGGTCGGCAAGGACGGTGTCATCACCGTCGAGGAGTCCAACACGATGGGCACCGACCTCGAGTTCACCGAGGGCATGCAGTTCGACAAGGGCTATCTCTCGCCGTACTTCGTGACCGACCCGGAGTCGATGGAGGCCGTCCTCGACGACCCCTACATCCTGCTTCACCAGGGCAAGATCTCCGCGATCGCGGAGCTGTTGCCGTTGCTGGAGAAGGTGATCCAGTCCGGCAAGCCGCTGTTCATCCTCGCCGAGGACGTCGACGGCGAGGCCCTCTCGACCCTGGTGGTCAACAAGATCCGCGGCACCTTCAACGCCGTCGCGGTGAAGAGCCCGGCCTTCGGTGACCGCCGCAAGGCGATGATGCAGGACATCGCCGTCCTCACCGGCGGCCAGGTCGTCGCCCCCGAGGTCGGCCTCAAGCTCGACCAGGTCGGGCTCGACGTCCTCGGCACCGCCCGTCGCATCACGGTCACCAAGGACAACACCACGATCGTCGAGGGTGGTGGCGACTCCGCCGAGGTGGCCGGCCGGGTCAACCAGATCAAGGCCGAGATCGAGGCCTCCGACTCCGACTGGGACCGCGAGAAGCTCCAGGAGCGCCTTGCCAAGCTGGCCGGTGGCGTCTGCGTCGTCAAGGTCGGCGCGGCCACTGAGGTCGAGCTCAAGGAGAAGAAGCACCGCATCGAGGACGCCGTCTCCGCGACGCGCGCCGCGATCGAGGAGGGCATCGTCCCCGGCGGTGGTTCCGCGCTCGTACACGCCGTGTCCGCGCTTGAGGGCGACCTCGACCTGACCGGTGATGAGGCCGTGGGCGTGCGGATCGTCCGTAAGGCTGCCGACGAGCCGCTGCGCTGGATCGCCGAGAACGGCGGCGAGAACGGTTACGTCATCGTCTCGAAGGTGCGCGAGGGAGGGGTCGGCACTGGTTACAACGCCGCCACGGGCGAGTACGGCGACCTGGTCGCCCAGGGTGTCCTCGACCCGGTGAAGGTGACCAAGTCCGCACTGACCAACGCCGCCTCGATCGCCGGGATGCTGCTCACCACCGAGACCCTCGTGGTGGACAAGCCCGAGGAGGAGGAGCCCGCCGCGGCCGGCCACGGCCACGGTCACGGCCACTGAGGTTCACTTCCGCCTGAATCGGGTCGAGTTGCTTGCGAGACGAGCAACTCGACCCGATTCAGGCGCAACTCGACGGCGTAGATTCGGCGTATGGGTACGCCGCCGCTGATCGTGGTGATGGGCGTGAGTGGGTCGGGGAAGTCGGTCGTCGGCGAAGCGCTGGCGGGGTCGCTCGCGGTTCCGTACGCCGATGGTGACGATCTGCACCCCGACGCCAACATCGAGAAGATGCGGGCGGGGACGCCGCTGACCGACGAGGATCGACGACCCTGGCTGGATCGTTGCGGCGACTGGCTGCGCGAGCACGACGCGGCCGGGGGAGTGCTGGCCTGTTCTGCGCTCACGCGCAGCTACCGGGACCGACTGCGATCACGGGCGCACCGAGTCCGGTTCATCGAACTCGACGTGCCGGAGCAGGTACTCCGCCATCGGCTCGCACGGCGTACCGGACACTTCATGCCGGTCTCGTTGCTGGCCTCGCAACTGGCCACGCTCGAGACGCTCGGTGACGACGAGTCGGGCTTCCGGGTCGCCGTCGGTGCGGACAGCACCGTCGCGGCGACCGTTGCGATCGTGGAGGAGCGGCTGCTCGTCGATCAGGCAGGTACCTGAGCGACGCCGGGCGCATAGAGGGCGAGGATGAGGCGGGCGGACCGCTCGGTCATCGCGTGCGCGGACTCGTCCGGGTGCTCGAGCCACCAGTTGACCAACGAGTCGACCAGGCTCATCCAGACCGCGACCATGGCCGAGACATCGAGGGGATCGTCGTTGCCGGCAAGGTGCATCAGCTCGGCGACGCCCTCCTGCGCCAGTCCGGTGATCCGGTCGGTGTAGGTCGCCAGGGCGGCCTCGATGCCTTCGTCGTCGACCGGCGCCGTGGTGTCGAAGAACAGCCGCCACATGAGGGGCTGTTCCTCGAGGATCCCGAAGATCCCGGCCAGCGTGCGCATCCCGCGCTCCAGCCCGGTGGCGTCCTCGCGCGCGATCCGTTCGATCTCGTCGGCGATGATCGCTCCGTTGTGGTGCAGGCAGGCGGTGAACAGGCCGGTCTTGGAGCCGAAGTAGTGGTAGATCATCGGCTTCGAGACGCCCACCTGCTCGGCGATCGTCTCCAGGGAGGTCGTGGCATAGCCGTCGGTGCCGAAGACCTCGGTCGCCGCGTCGACGATCTGCGCCTCGCGATCGGCGCGGGCCACGCCCTTGGTGCCGGTCCGGGAACTCGCCATGGGTCCAGTCTAGCGAGCGAATTGACTATATGGTAACTTACTGGCAAGTCAATTCAGGAGTACCCCATGCACGAGATGCTCGACCCGATGGCGAACCCCATCACGTACGCCCTTCCCTTCTTCGCCCTCTCGATCTTCGTCGAGCTCGCGGCGTTGAAGTGGCTCGACCACGACAACACGGCGTACGACCGCGGGCCGACCGGCTACCTGGGCAAGGACGCGCGTGCCTCGATCATGATGGGCGTCGGCTCGCTGGTCAGCACCACGATCTTGAAGCTGATCATGTTCGTGGCCTACATCGGCATCTATGAGTACGCCGCTCCGTTCCATCTGCCGATGACCTGGTGGGGCGTGCTGGTCTCCGTGTTGGCGGTGGACCTCCTCTACTACTGGAACCACCGTTTCGTGCACCGCGCCCGCGTCGGTTGGGCGGCCCACCAGGCGCACCACTCCAGCGAGTACATGAACTTCGCCACCGCGCTGCGACAGAAGTGGAACCCGTGGTTCGAGTTCTTCTTCTTCCTGCCGCTGCCCCTGCTCGGGATCTCGCCGTTCGCCATCTACCTGGCCTTCAGCATCAACCTGATCTACCAGTTCTTCGTCCACACCGAGCTCGTCGACAAGTTGCCCGCTCCGATCGAGCTCGTCTTCAACACCCCGAGCCACCACCGGGTGCATCACGGCTCGGATCCGGAGTACCTCGACAAGAACTACGCCGGCATCCTGATCATCTGGGACCGGATGTTCGGCACCTTCCAGCCGGAGCTGCGTCGGCCGGTCTACGGCCTGACCAAGCAGAAGGACACCTACAACCTGATCAAGCTGCAGTACGGCGACTACGCGGAGCTGTGGCGTGACCTGCGCACGGCGGCGAACTGGCGCGACCGTTTCGGCTACCTCTTCCGGCCGCCGGGGTGGGCACCGCGGGCATGACCCCTCTAGAGGGGTCAATTCCGGCATTTTGGGGCTGAACGGGTATCTCGCCCGATCGCGGGCTGGTGACATGGGGCTGCCTCTAATCGCATGCCCCCGTGGGGCCCGAATTTCTGGAGCGACCCTTGTTGTCACACTTCTCGCGTCTTGTGGCGGGGGCGGCCGGCCTGGCCACCGTCCTCAGCCTCGGGGCGATCACGGCGCCCAGCGCCAACGCGGCGGCGGGTGACGCCTTCGACCCCGCGCAGCCGATCATCTTCGTGGGTCAGGCGGACCCGACCCAACTGAACACCACGAACGCCGACGCGAGCGGCAACTACGCGTTCACCCCCGAGGGTCCTGCGGCGGCGATGAAGTACAACGCGATCTCGTACGACACGAACGACAACTACCTGTACGCGTTCACGAACTCGGCCGGTGGCGGCATCCCGGCCGGCGCGCTGATCAAGATCGGCCAGGGCGGCACGGTGACCCGAGTGGGTACGAGCACCTGGAACCCGAGCCAGCGGATCAATGGTGACCTCGGCTTCAACCTCGGCGCGTACAACGCCGCTGACGGCAACCTGTACGTGAACGAGTACGGCGATCCGACGCTCTACGTCATCGACCCGACGACCGGCACCCAGGTCAAGACGGTCACGATGAGCGCGTCCATGCACGCGACCGATGACGTCTCGGACTGGGCGTTCTCCGGCGGTTACCTCTGGGGGGCGGGTGACAACAACACGATCGCCCGCGTGAACATCACGACGGGCCAGGTCGACAAGTTCTCCAGCGCCGCGCTCGGCATCGACCCGGCCTTCGCCGGGGCCGCCTGGACCTACCTGGACGGCTCGATCGGCGTCTCGCACAACGTGAGTGGCGAGATCGATCGGATCACCGTGGCCAACCCGGCGTCGGCCAGCCCGACCTTCACCCTGGTCAAGAAGTCGACCGGGCCGACGTCGGCGAACAACGACGCCGCGATGTCGCCGGGCCTGCCCGTCGACCTCGCCGTGACGAAGACGGCGAGTCTTGCCGCGAACCGCACCGTCACCTACACCATCACGGTGACCAACAACGGCGCCGGCTGGTCGACCGGTTCGACGATGACCGATGACGTTCCCGCGGCAGTGTCCGCAGTCTCGGCCACCTCCGCCGACGCGACCTGCACGACCGCCGGCCAGAAGGTGACCTGCGCGATCGGGCAGCTGAAGCCGACCGAGAGCGCGACCATCACGGTGACCGGCGCCCTGACCGGCACGGCCGCAGTGAAGAACACCGCGTCCGTGACGGGCAACGAGCCCGACCCCAAGCCGGCGAACAACACCGCCTCTGCGACCGTCCAGATGAAGCCCTCGCTGAAGCTGGTGAAGTCGGCGTCGCCGACCAAGGTGACGAAGGCCGGCCAGGTCGTGACCTACACGTTCGCCGTTACCAACACGGGCAACGTGACGGTCAGCAACCTCGCGATCCTGGAGGGTTCGTTCTCCGGAACGGGCACGATGAGCACCCCGACCTGCCCGACGCCGACGTTGGCCGTGGGCAAGAGCGAGGACTGCACGGCGACGTACACGGTGACTGCTGCCGACATGACTGCGAAGTCGATCACGAACACGGCCACCGCCCAGGGCAACACCCCTGACGGCGGCCTCGTGGACTCGCCGCCGGCCAACGCCAAGGTCACGGTGGTGCCGCCGGTTCCGCCGCGTCCGTCGCTGAAGCTGACCAAGACCGCGTCGCCGACGAAGGTGTCGAAGCCGGGCCAGGTCGTCAACTACAAGTTCACCGTCACCAACAACGGCAACGTCACGCTCAAGAACATCGGGATCAAGGAGGGTTCGTTCTCCGGTACGGGTTCGATGAGCACTCCGTCCTGCCCGGCAGCGACGCTGGCCGTGGGCAAGAGCGAGGTGTGCACCGCGACCTACAAGGTGACTGCTGCCGACGTGAAGGCGAAGGTCATCACGAACTCCGCGACCGCCACGGGTCAGGCTCCTGACGGCAGCGCCGTTCAGTCGCCGCCGGCCACCGCGAAGGTGACGGTCCTCCACGCTTCGTTGAAGCTGAAGAAGACCGCCACGCCGAAGCGGGTCACCCACGCCCACCAGAAGGTGCACTACCGCTTCAAGGTGACCAACACCGGGAACGTGGTCATCCACAAGGTGCACGTCAAGGAGGGCTCGTTCTCGGGTGCGGGCAAGATGAGCCGCATCCACTGCCCCAAGGCGACGCTGCAGCCCGGGCAGAGCGAGATCTGCAAGGCGACCTACAAGGTGAAGAAGAAGGACCTGTCGCACAAGCGGATCACCAACACCGCGCGTGCGGCCGGTACGGCGCCGGGTGGCCCCGTCCAGTCGAACAAGTCCCGGGCGGTCGTGAAGGTCAAGGTCCGGCACGCCCCGCTCGCACCGGACACCGGAGCCCGCCTGTTCTTCTGAGCAGGGCCAACCTCCTCCGCGGTCTTGCCCCCCGAAAAGGGGTCAAGACCGCGGAGGAACTACGCCTTTCGCAGCCATTGCCCGGTTTGGCGCGCAAGCGGTCGTCATCCCGTGCAAGATGGTCGTAATCGGCGGCATGGAGGAACGCGATGGGGAACCCCGACTCGGGATCGGGCTCGGTGGAGGTGAGAGGCGCGCCTTATTGGCGTGTGGCTGTCGTTGAGGACCACCGTCTTCAGCGCAAGCGGACCGAGGAGTTGGTCAACGCCCAGGCCGGGTTGCGGGTCGTGTTCGGCTGCGAGAGCGCTCTGGAACTCTTCACCCGGCTGGAACGACTCGACAAGCGTGAATACCCGCACCTCGTCATCCTCGATCTCGTGGTCGACCGTGGCCCGAGTGTCGAACCCGAGCAGGTCCGGGACCTGGTCGACCGAGGGGTGCGGGTGCTGGTGCTCTCCGCACTCGCTTCGCCGACCCAGGTGCGCGCCGTCATCAGGGCCGGCGCCGGTGGAGTGCTGGGCAACCGAGACTCCGAGGCCGACATCGTCGCCGCGATCTGGGCGGTGCTG